>NZ_DATCVJ010000376.1:0-17726 GCF_036566945.1 Chitinophaga sp.
TATACCATGAATTCCTGCAACACGGGATTTCCGTGGTCACCTGCAACAAAATTGCCTGTTCTTCTGACTACGTGTACTACAAACAGCTGAAAGACCTTGCCAGAAAATACAATGCTTCATTTCTTTTTGAAACCAATGTAGGCGCAGGTTTACCTGTCATCAACACCCTGAATGATCTGATCAGAAGCGGCGACAAAGTACATAGTATCGAAGCTGTTCTATCCGGTAGTTTGAATTTTGTATTCAATCATTTTGTCAACGGCGCCAGCTTCCGTGAAGTGGTGAAAGCCGCGCAGGATGAGGGATACACTGAGCCGGATCCACGCATTGACCTGAGTGGTAAAGACGTGATGAGAAAAATCCTGATCCTGGCCAGAGAAAGTGGCGCCGCGATAGAAATGGACGAAATCACCAACTACTCTTTCCTGCCGGATGCTTGTCTGGATGCACCTTCTGTACCCGCTTTCTACGAAGAACTCGATGTACATGCCGGACATTTTCAGGGACTCCGCGAAGCTGCTGCAGCAGAAGGTAAACGTCTGAAATTTGTAGCCCGTTATGAAGCGGGTAAAGCCTCTGTAGGATTACAAAGTGTGGCACCGGATCATCCGTTTTTTAAACTGGAAGGCAAGGATAACATCGTGTTGTATACTACCAGTCGTTATAAAGACCAGCCACTGATGGTGAAAGGTGCGGGTGCAGGCGCTGACGTAACGGCTTCCGGCATCTTTGCTGATATTATCCGCAGTGCCAGATTGTAAACTTTATATGAATAGTTTGCTGCGTTCTTGCAAACGTTGAAATCAATTCTTAAATTAAACTAACTTAAACGGTTATATGGATAGTATAAAAGTATTTGCGCCGGGAACTGTTGCCAATGTGGCCTGTGGCTTTGATGTGATAGGACTGGCACTGGATGCACCGGGAGATGAAATGATCCTTCGCAGGTCCAGCGAGCCGGGCATCCGCATTACTGCCATCCATGGCGCAGACCTCCCCCTCGATCCCGCCCGCAACGTGGCCGGCGTAGCGGTGCAGGCGCTGTTACAGAAATACGAACAGCCGGATCTGGGCATTGAAATAGAGATCTTCAAAAAGATTCATCCGGGTAGCGGTATTGGCTCCAGCGCCGCCAGCAGCGCCGGCGCGGTAGTAGGCGTAAACCACCTGCTGGGCGACCCTTTTACCAAAAAGCAACTGGTACGCTTTGCGATGGAAGGGGAAAGACTTGCCTGTGGCTCTGCTCATGCAGACAACGTAGCACCGGCTATCCTGGGCGGTTTTACGCTGGTGAGAAGTTATCGTCCGCTGGACATTACCACGCTGCATACCCCGGAACATTTATGGGTCACTGTTATACATCCGCAAATAGAAGTAAAGACTTCTGATGCCCGTGAAATACTGAAACAGAAAGTACTGATGACCGATGCCATCCGGCAGTGGGGCAACGTAGGTGCGCTGGTAGCGGGCTTATACCAGGAAGATTATGAACTGATCAGCCGCTCGCTGGAAGATGTGATCGTAGAGCCGGTACGGGCCATCCTGATCCCTGCGTTTCATGAACTGAAACTGAAATGTAAGGAAGCCGGCGCATTGGGCGGAGGTATTTCCGGTTCCGGTCCTTCTGTATTTATGCTTAGTAAAGGAGAAGAAAATGCCCGCAAAGTTGCGGCCACTATGGATAGCGTTTACGCACCACTGGGCGTAGATTATAAAATCTATGTTTCCCAAATTAACACCGCCGGTGTAAAAGTGATTGACTAACCAAAACAAACGTATTATCCATGCAGTATTTCAGCTTACAAAACAAGCAGCACCAGGTAAATTTCGAAACAGCAGTTGTACAAGGATTAGCACCAGACAGAGGTTTATATTTTCCGGAACAGATACCAACACTGGACAAAGACTTCCTTACTCACCTGCACGACTATACGGATCATGAAATCGGACTAAAAGTTATCCGCCCATTTGTAGGAGACGAAATACCCGAAGAAGCATTAAAAAAGATTGTTACAGACACATTGCATTTTCCTTTCCCGGTGCAGAAAGTTACTGGTCAGACTTTTGCGCTGGAGTTATTTCACGGCCCTACCCTTGCCTTTAAAGATGTAGGCGCGCGGTTTATGGCCGGATGCCTGGGTTATTTCCGCCGCAACAGCACTGAGCCGGTAACCGTACTGGTAGCCACTTCCGGCGATACCGGCGGCGCAGTAGCGAGTGGTTTTTACAATGTACCGGGTGTAGAGGTGGTGATCCTTTACCCATCTCAAAAAGTAAGTGTACTACAGGAAAAACAACTGACTACGCTGGGTAAGAACATTCATGCACTGGAAATCCAGGGTACTTTTGACGACTGCCAGCAGCTGGTAAAAACGGCTTTCCTGGACAAAGAACTGCAGGGCCGCCGCCCGCTTACCAGCGCCAACTCTATCAACGTAGCCCGCTGGTTGCCGCAGATGTTTTACTATTTCCTGGCATACAAACAAATGAAAGCAGCGCATCCCAAACTGGTATTTTCCGTGCCCAGCGGCAATTTCGGCAACATCTGCGCCGGCATGATGGCCACCGCTATGGGATTACCTGTTTCGCATTTTGTAGCTGCCACCAATATTAATGATACGGTGCCGAGGTTTATGGCCAGTGGCAAGTATGAACCGGGCAAAGCATCTCCTACCCTTTCCAATGCGATGGATGTGGCAGATCCCAGCAATTTCGTACGGATATTGGAGTTATTTGGCAACAGTTTGCCTTCTCTGGCGGAGAAGCTGACTGCTTATAGCTTTAATGATAAAGACACTGCCCGCACCATGGAACAGGTATGGAAAGAAAATCATTATATGCTGGACCCGCATGGAGCCGTAGGCTACATGGGACTGCAACGTTACCTGGAGCATTCTCCGGAGCTGACCGGCGTTTTCCTGGAAACAGCGCATCCGGTAAAATTTGAAGACACGGCGCCGAAATCCATCCGGGAAGAAATATATACCCCTGCGAAGGTGATGTCGTTATATGGTAAAGAAAAAGAAGCCACCTTGCTGGCGGCAGACTATACTGCGTTCAAAAACTGGTTAATGCGATAAGGATTCTGTAGTTTTGGCGTTCGTATGAAGTATCTATCTATCCTCCTGTTATTAGTGGGTGCGCAGGCATGCAATACTGCCGGCACCCGGCAGCCAGCAACGACCGGTAATGCAGACACCGTACTACAAAGTGATATTATCCGCCCCGTAACGGATTCTATCCGGCAGTTTCCGGATAATCCGGAATTGTATTATCGCCGGGCCTTATTGCTATTTAATACCAACCCGGTATTTGCGCAGGCTGATTTTGAAAAAGCAGCCACCTTAATGCCTGCCAACACCGACTACTGGGCGGGCGCCGGAGAAGCGGCCCTGATCGTGAACGATTACAAAAAAGCAGCCGGCTACTTTCAGCAGGCCCTTGCCACCGCTCCCGGCTATACGTACCTGGAGTATCGGCTGGCTACCGCGCTCATAGAAAATAAATCATATGCTGCTGCCGATAGTATCGCCAACGTGCTCGCACAAACGAAGGAAGGACGTGACAAGGCTTTTTATCTGAAAGCCCGTATGGCAGAAGACAAACAAGATACCGTTACCGCTATCCGCCATCTTACTTCTGCTATTCATGCAGCTGGAGCGCAACCTGAATTTGAGGCCGTGATGGAATTGGGAGATCTGTTGCGCAGCCGCAAAGCGATTGCTGCTCTCACTTACTATACACAGGCATGGCGCCTGGATACCACCAATGCCTATCCTTTATACGAAGCCGCGCAATTTCAGGAAGAACTGGGCGATGAACCGGCGGCGCTCTTCACCTATCGGAAATGTATTATAGCAGATCCGGGATTTGAGCCCGCCTACCTGGCACTGGGGAAAATTTACAGCAACAAAAAAGCCTGGAAAGAGGCGTATACCTATTATAACATGGCCGCCAAATCGGCTCCTACAGACGCGTGGGCTTACTACTACCGGGCGCAAACCCAGGAGCAGCTGGGCAACAAAGCATTGGCGATAGAAGATTACACCAAAGCGTCGTCCTTTAAAAAAGATTTCCAGGAAGCTAAGGCAGCGTTGGAAAGACTGAAGCCTTAATTACTTAAATTTACATGACTCAAAAATACTGCATTTGGAAAAACATCCTGTTTTAGTGGCGCCTTCTTTACTGGCAGCGAATTTCCTGGAGCTGGGAAAAGATATTGATATGGTCAATCGCAGTGAAGCTGATTGGTTTCACCTCGATGTAATGGACGGCAGGTTTGTACCTAATATCAGTTACGGCCTGCCAGTGATTGCCCAGATAAAGAAAAGAGCGAACAAGCCCTGTGATGTTCACTTAATGATCGAAGAACCCGAAAAATATGCAGCGGACTTCAAAAAAGCCGGTGCGGATATTTTAACGGTACACCTCGAAGCCTGTATTCATCTCCATAGAAATATACAACAGATAAAAGGACTTGGCATGAAAGCCGGTGTGGCACTGAACCCACATACACCTGTAGGCATGCTGGAAAATGTCATCCGTGATATTGATGTAGTGCTGATTATGAGTGTGAACCCTGGTTTCGGCGGTCAAACTTTTATTGAGCAAACCTATCATAAGATCCGGCAACTAAGAAAGCTGATTACTGACACCCATTCACATGCGTTGATTGAAGTAGACGGAGGCATAGGAACAGAAAATGCCGGACAACTTATTCATGCAGGCGCCAATGTGCTGGTGGCAGGCAGCGCGGTATTTTCCTCCGCAGACCCTGAAAAAACCATTCATGCGCTTAAGACAAGTGCGCAATAATTTCCTTTGATAATGGCTTGGTGAGATAACCTGTTACGAAATCGTAAGCGCTTACCCGCTCCCGGTCCTTTTCGTCTATAGAAGAGGTGAGTACAAATATCCGGATACTCTTGGGCAGCTGCTTACAAAATGAGGCATACTCTTCCAGGAACTCCCAGCCATCCATCACCGGCATATTCAAATCCAGCAAAATAAGATCAGGCAAAGCATTGGTATCGCCGGCATTTTCACGGAGATAGTCCAGCACATCCTGTGCATCCGAAAATACGCGGATATTACTGGTGATGGCCTGCCGTTCGATCATAATTTTAGCAATCTGCTGGTGAATCGGATCATCATCTACAATAAAAATCGTATTGATCAACTTCATAAAGGGGGTTTATTCTGATCTAAATGTAATAATAAATTTCGTTCCTTCTCCCGGATGGCTTTCTGCTCTGATACTTCCACCCATAGCTTCTACCTGGGTTTTAGTGATGAACAGGCCAATTCCCTTGGCATCTTTATTCTTGTGAAAGGTTTTGCGGAAGCCGAATAACTTGTTGCCGAAGCGCTCCATATCTATGCCTACGCCGTTATCTTCCACACTTAAGATGATGTTTTCATTTTCCTTCCAGGTCTGTAAATGTACTGATGGCGTACGTTCTGAAGAGCGGTAACGAATGGCATTCGTAATAAAGTTCTGTAAAATGCTATCCAGGTACACCCGGGGATATTCAATCACAGGTTCTGCGTCAAAGTCATACGTAATCTGGATATTGGTGGTTTCAATATCTACCAGCAAAACATCCCTTACCTTTTGTAATCTCTCTGAAAACAGTAATTTTTCTTTCTCAACGTTCAGATCTTTCCTGATTTGTACCACTTCTACCAGGTCATTCAATGTTTCATCGATCTTTTTAATGACCTCGTGTACCATTCCCAGGTACAGATCTCTCTCCTGCTGCGCCACCGCTTCATTGTGCATTTGCATCAGCGCTTTCAGGTTGGCAATAGGCGCCCGGAGGTTATGCGAGGTAATATGGGCAAAGTCTTCCAGCTGTTTATTCTGGTTGGTAAGATTTTTATTGAGGTTAGACAGCTGGTCGTTGGCCTTTCTTAGCTCTTTCTGCATTTTCCGGCTATCGGTGATATCCCGCATGAATACGGAGATCCCGCCGTCCCGCATCGGTGTGAGCAGGAAATCGTACCATTTATCTACGCCCGGAAAGTAAATCCCGAAAGATTGGGAAGTTTGCTGCAGGATACATTCCTGTAAGCGTGCATAGAATACCGTACCACTGAGTCGCGGAAACTCTTCAAAGATGTTGCTGCCCATGGCTACGGGGTGTCCGATCATTTTCTCTGCCTTGCGGTTCAGGAAGTTGACGTTGCCATTTTTTTCCATGGCGGCATATCCCATATCGATGGTATCGAAGAAAAGCCGCATCAGCTCTGTGTTCCGCGTGAGTGCATCTTTTATTTCCAGTTGTTCCG
Organism: Chitinophaga sp.; assembly: GCF_036566945.1. GTDB lineage: Bacteria > Bacteroidota > Bacteroidia > Chitinophagales > Chitinophagaceae > Chitinophaga. The sequence goes on from NZ_DATCVJ010000376.1 coordinate 6,292, forward strand.
TAATATCCTGTATCACCCCGTACATCCTTACCAGCCGGCCATCTACATAACCGGGCTGCCCGATGGAGCGAACCTTTTTCAGCTGTTTCTTTGCGGACAGGATGGTGAGTTGTGCATCAAAAGGTTTACCGGTATCCATACATTGCTGCATGAGTGCTTCGAGGGTTTCCCTTGCTTCCGGCGTGTAAAATGCGATGGCTTTGTCGAGGGTTATTTCCGTATCAACGGGGCAGTCGTGGATATAATAGGATTGATCCGTCCAGCGTACCTGCTGGCTGTCGATATCCATTTCCCAACCTCCTATTTTGCCGATGCTGCCGGTTTGCTGCAGGAATTCCTGGTTTTTTCTGTTTTCCAGTTCCTGCATTTTTTTATCGGTAATATCATTCACCAGGGCTACTACAATCATTTCCTTGTCTACCGGTTCTATAACGGGGAAGACGGTCAGGTCGAGGTATACCTCGCGGCCAACGGTCGTCCAGCGTTTATCCTGGGAGAAATCGATGCGTTTTTCCACCCGCAGTGATTTGTTTTGTTCCAGTGCCTGAATGAACAATTTATCCAATTCAAACATGGTGGAGAGCTCGTCGTTCATCACGTTGAAAGGCTGGCGTACTGCGGGATATGGCGAATTGAAAAAGAAGCGTTGCGTTTGATTGATCCGGCGGATGAAGCCGAAATTATCGAACTGAATATAGCCGATGGGCAGGTTTTCGATGATATTATCGAGGAGTCGTTCACTTTTCTGGAGGCTCAGTTCAGAGAGTTTTTTCTCTGTGATATCGTCCAGGATCAGGAAGAGATTGACCCTATTGCGCTGCAGATCTGTGAGCGGGAATATGGTAGCTTCAAAATAAACGGGATATAGCCGGGTAATATTTTCGTTTCGTTTTTCGCGATAGCTAAGGAGTATTTCGCGTTTGATTGTTTTGCCGGTGGTAAGGGCTTCCTCAAACATATCTGCCAGGCCATTGAGCCGATAAAACGGGTCCTGCAGCCATTTGTAGTCTTTTTTTGTAAAGAAAGGATGTGCATCGCCCCATATTTCCCGTTGGCGGCTGTTCATGTCCATGCTAATACCTTCCGGTGAAAACTGTTGCAGGCCGAGGGGGAGATTTTCCAGCACCTGGCTGTAGTAGATTTCATTTTGTTCGCGTTTTACTTCTGCGAGTTTACGGGAGGTGATATCTATTCCGATGAGTATGCAGTGTTCCATGGCGCCTGCCTCACTGAGGAGGGGGCTGATACCGGCTTCGAGCCAGAGGGGGCTGTTTTCGTTATTAAGAAAACAGCATTGTTCCTGTACAGGATGACCTGCCAGGAGGGTGGTCCATATTTTTAGCCACTGGGCTGCATCTGCAGGCCGGAGGATACTGGTAAGCGGTTGGCCAATAAGGGAGTCGGATGATTGCTGCAATGCGGCTATCACCTGCGTATTTACCGCAGTTACTATACCTGCTGCATCTATTGTAACAGAGAGTGCACAGGCATTAATAGCGGCTTCAAGATGCTGTAAGTGCCGGTAATGCTGTTCCAGCATAACTACATTCATATGATAGCAGAATCTAAGATCGTTGTGTCAAGGAAATGCCCAAAGTAGGCATTATATAATGAAAAACACTATTGTGCCGGTAAAAGTAATAAAATGTTGGATAAAGGTCAATTCCTTTACAAATGCGCGTTGAACGGGGGGATGAGTGGTTGGCAGGTACCATTTATCCACGTCGTGTGGATTTTCAGTTTTCTGAAATTGTCAAACGATCAATATCTTTGGGGCAACTACATAAATTATCAATTTTTTAAATACTATTTGAGATGAAAGTTTTGATTATCATGGGTTCCGAAAGTGACAAACCAGTAATGGAAGAATCGCAGAAACATCTGCAACATTTCGGTATTGAGAATGAGATGGTGGTTGCGTCAGCACATCGTAATCCGGATAAAGTAAGAGAATTGTGTATAACCGCTCAGGAGAAGGGATTTGGCGTAATTATTGCCGCAGCGGGCATGGCAGCAGCCTTACCGGGAGTTGTATCAGCTTACACTTCGCTGCCTGTTCTGGGAGTTCCTTTAGAAGGTGGTTTACCTGGCGGTATTGACGCTTTGTATTCTATTGTACAGATGCCTGCAGGCTTACCTGTTGGTACATTGGCAGTAGGAAAAGCAGGAGCGCGCAACGCAGCTATACTGGCAGCCCGTATTATTGCATTGAGCAATAAGGATATTGCCGCTAAAGTGGAGTCCTTCAAACAGAACGGGTACAGAATTTAGTGATAGCTTAACAATTGCGTCTTCCAGGTTGTACAAGATTTAAATATATTCGGATTGAAAAATACCGATCATTTCCTGGACAATTAAATCAAGAATCATTGACTGAATCCATTATCAATTTAGACAGTATTAATCCCATTGAGTTTTTCGGTGTTAATAACGGAAAACTAGATCTGCTGAAAAAGAAATTCCCATTGCTTAAGATCCTGTCCAGGGGCACCCAGTTAAAATTGAGTGGGGCACCGGAAGAAGTGGCTACAGCGGAGGAAAAAATCGGTCAGATTGTTAAGTACCTGGAACGGAACGGTAACCTGACGGAGAACTATTTTGAACAGATTCTGGGAGATGAGGAAGGCACAAAAGTCGACAATTTCAGTGAGCGTAACCCCAATGAAGTATTGGTATTTGGTCCTAACGGTCGTACGGTAAGAGCCCGTACTGCCAATCAGAAAAAGATGGTAGCCCTGGCGGAGAAGAACGACATTATCTTCGCCATTGGTCCAGCTGGTACTGGTAAAACCTATACTGCCGTAGCTTTGGCGGTTCGTGCGCTTAAGAACAAAGCTGTTAAAAAGATTATTCTGACACGTCCGGCGGTAGAAGCGGGGGAAAGTCTTGGTTTTCTGCCGGGAGATTTGAAAGAAAAGATTGATCCTTATCTGCGGCCATTGTACGATGCGCTGGATGATATGATCCCTGCGGAAAAGCTAAGTTATTACATGACCAACCGCGTCATTGAGATTGCTCCATTGGCGTATATGCGTGGCCGTACACTGGATAATTCGTTTATTATCCTGGATGAGGCGCAAAATGCCACTGATTTGCAGATCAAAATGTTTCTAACCCGTATTGGAGCATCTGCCCAGGCCATCATTACCGGTGACCTTACACAGATAGATTTACCTAAAAATCAGCAATCCGGTCTGGACAGGGCTTCCCGCATCCTTCGTAACATTGAAGGAATTGCACATGTAGAACTTGATGAAGAAGATGTCGTAAGACACCGACTGGTGAAAGCCATCATCAGGGCCTACGAAGCCAACAAGGACAAATAGATCATTTTATCATTTGGCTATTTTGTTATTTTGGTATCTTCTTCAATAGCAGCAGCTGTTCCGGAGGAAATACCCACCTAACAAAATAGCCATATGATGAAATATTAACTCTTTGTTAACGGCGATTGCCGTAAGTTCACCTCTTTTTATCCAAGGGAGATATTCAGTCCGGAAGCCTGTGAACGCGTAGCGCTATAGTTGATGACTTTGCAGAATTGAAGTTTACCCCTATTTTTGTTGTGATATATAATAATTTATCGACCGCATGACCAATTTTTTTCGAATCATGACACTGGCATTGATTACAACTTTGCTGTTGGGCAGTTGTAAGAAAAGGGCTTCCCCTGAAGAGGTAGCGCTGGCGTTTATGCATGCGATTCAGGATTCGAACTACGACCAGGCAAGGGACTATGCCACCAAAGAATCTCAACAGGTAATTCAGATCTATGCTATTTTTGACGGCCGCCGCAGTGGTCCGGAAAGGGAAAAGATTAAAAATGCCAGGATAGAGGTAGTCAATATTGAAGAAAACGGCGATAAAGCAGCTGTAACTATCCTGAACTCCTCTGCACATCAGAAAGAAATCCTTCAGATGGTGAAAGAAAACGGACAGTGGAAAATTTCCCTGACGTTCGACAGCATTATTCCCAACTACGCACCTCAAACTGGTAATGCATTTGATTCTACCGGGGTTTTACCCGCAGATACCAGTTCTGCTACCGGTATAGTTATGCCGGAAACTAAATAAATTTTCCCCCTTTTTGTCTTTTTACACAAAAGGAAGGGATAATTTTTAGCTATTATAGGGTAGTTCCCTTAATTTTGCCACGCATTAATGATTCGAATGTGTGGCGTATTTCCTGTTTTTACTTAACGGAAACCTAACCATATCTTCATGAAAAGTGAGGTGAGTACTTTATTCACTTTTCTACATTAATCAAATATTGAACAATAAACCTTAAAGTAAAGTAGATTATTATGATGACAAATCCCTGGCACAGTGTGAGTCCCGGCTCTGAAGTGCCAAATGTTGTAAATGCAATTATAGAGATTCCAAAGGGATGCCGTGCCAAATATGAACTGGATAAAGAAAGCGGTTTGCTGAAACTGGACCGGGTTTTATATTCTTCTGTATACTATCCTGCCAACTACGGTTTTATTCCACAGTCTTACTGCGATGATCATGATCCACTGGATATCCTGATATTATCACAGATTGAATGTGTGCCTATGTGCATCATCGAAGCAAAAGTTATTGGCGTTATGCAAATGATTGATGGTGGTGAAGCGGATGACAAGATCATTGCTGTAGCCGCCAACGACATGAGCGTAAACCACATCAACGATATTTCCGAATTACCTCCTCACTTCATCGATGAAATGCGCCATTTCTTCGAAGAATATAAAAAGCTGGAAAAGAAAACCGTTGTGGTAGAAGAGTTCCAGAACAAAGTGAAAGCTGAAGAAATTATTATGAAGAGCTTCGAGGATTATCGCAAGATTTTCAAGCAAAGCTAAGGAGAGCGCCTTCGGCGCTTTTTTTGGAGCAGGATTATATTGATTAATTTGATTTGGATGATTTTCCTGCGTTTTGTTGTTACATATTTTGGGGAGATGAAAGCGGACAAAAATTCAGCTTTCATCTCCCCAAAATCTTTTAAAATCCTACAAAATCATCAAAGTAAAAATCCTGCAAATCATCAAAATCAGTATAATCCTGAACAAAGACAAACGCCGAAGGCGTTTAAAAATACCGTTTAATAATCCGCAGCTGATGCGTTCTTTGCCCGGTATCGGCATTAATGATTCCCTGGTTGTCGATCGGATCAATACGGACTTTACCGGAAGCATGGATAATTTCGTGATCATTTAATAAGATCCCCACGTGTGTAATTCTTCCCTCTTCATTATCAAAGAAGGCCAGATCTCCCAGCCGGGCTTCCTGTAAAAAACCAACCAGTTCCCCTTGTGTGGCCTGCTGATAAGCATCCCGCCACAGTGGAATACCGGATAATTTAAAAACGTTTTGTGTAAACCCGGAGCAATCTACCCCGAAAACACTGGCCCCACCCCAGAGATAGCCCGTATTTAAAAACAGCGTTGCAGCGTTCTTTAAAGCCGTTATATCTACTGCACCCATATTAGTTAAGAGAAGTGGCTTATCTTCGAATTTTACGGCTATATTTCCCCATTGCGTGGAAGTATCGTTATTGCTCTTCACCAGGCAGCCAAAAGGGACCAGCATCCGCTGATCATTCATGGTAACCCGGTTAACCCAGCCTGGCAGATACCAGGTGGCAGGCATCCTGAACAATGTTTCATCAATTGGTTCCAGGTGGGCTGCAGTTACCCAGCCGGTGTATTCATCGTACTGGTTTTTTATGAATACCCAGCCTCCGGGCGCCGTTTCTGTTATTTCAACAGCGGCTCCCCACACCAACTGGGAAATCATTTCACTCTTGTGCGAAGCAGTAGCCCTTACCGGCGCAACTGGCACAATAACAATGGCGTATGGCATATTAATTGTATAAATCCATTTTATTATTCAATAATCTTATGCGCTAAATGAACTTTTTCCGCTTTTGTACGTAAATATAAAGTAATAAGTTTATGCAACAACAGTTAACCAATTTATCCGATAAAGAGCTGATATCCCGCGCCAGGAAACAGAACGACCGCGAGGCAGAAGGCGTATTGATGGACAGGTACAGTCACCTGCTGGTAGCTGTTACGATTCCCCATTTGAATAATAATTCCAACCTGGACCCCAATGTTGTATTTCCCGCCCTGCTACAAAGATTAAGTGCCAGTCTTAAAACGCAGACTATCTACAAAGCAAATGAATGGATCTTTCATATACAGAAAGGCTACCTGGGTAAACCGGAAAAAAACACCCCTTTCTATCCATCACGCGATGGAAGAGATTTATTGCATATTGAAAATACGGTAGACAAAGCCGCCACCAATATCATCGACCGGCAGGATCTGACCGTTCGGCTGGAGCAGGCATTAGAACGACTCCAGGCTGATGACAAGCACATTATCACACAATTTTATCTTGAAAATAAATCTTTTGCCGACCTTTCAGCAGCTACCGGGCTATCAAGGGAAAAGTTAAGGGCCCAGCTGAAAGCTGCCAAAGGAAAACTTGCCAAGCTATTTATGAACCAGGGATATGTTAAGTAGTAAACCGAATAATGATAAGGTACTGAAGATTTTTTCCGCTATCCGTTGCCTCAGCAGAGACCAGCTCCCCCGCTATTTAGACGGAAGGCTGACTGATGTGGAGAGACATCTTGTAGAACAACATCTCACAGATTGTGACCTGTGTTATGATGCCCTGCAGGCACTGGAGAAAGAAGGAAACACTGATAATTACCAGGACCTGACCAACAAGCTGCAACGCTATGTACAGAATAGTGTGCAGCCAGTTTCTCATGGGCATAAGGTGGCACAATACACCCGTAAAGAAAAGAATAAGGAGCATATGCTGACTTATTTCTGGGTGGTGGCCTTTATTGGTTTAGGTATTGGCAGCGTATACGTTTTACGTGGGCATATGCGGAATCAGCCTCCGGTAAGGATCATGGCGGCCAGTTTGCCTGCCAGGGATTCCGCTCAAACCAGTGCCATCACTACTGAGCCGGTGGTTTCTCCGGTAACGAATGAACCGGCATCGGGACATCCGCCTGCTGGTCAAAAAACAGAAACACCCGGTAAACCGTTGGCAGCCACCGCGGCGACCTCCCCGGATTCTATCGCCCTGAAAAAAGCGGCTGCCCTGAAAGCATTACAAAAGAAAGCAGCAGCTGACAGTGTAAGGCGACAGGTATTGTTGCAGAAACAGGCTGATTCTGTGAAAAAAGAAGCCGCCGACAAAGTCAAAGAAAAAGAAGAAGAAAAAAAACCGGACCCCAAACCGGATAATAAACCAGTAGTTAAAGAAGAAAAGGCCGCTCCTCCACCACCAGAGCCACCTAAAAGGGAAGCGCCGGCAACGGCTGTCAACAGCGATGAATACCTTTATAAAGCTGCCATGGTATATCAGCAACAGGGTAATCTCACGGAAGCGATAGACCGGTACAGAAGAATTGAATCTGTAAGCTCAGGTAAATATGTGGAGATGGCGCGTTATCAACTGGCCATCTGCTATCGCAGCAAAGGACAAATGGGTAAAGCCCGCCGTATGTTTAAAGAAGTGGTACGCATGGACGGCTCTATGAAAAACGCGGCCCAGGAAGCACTGGATAGCATGTAATAAAATTTATATCAAAAATATTATGGACTTTTGTGAATGCTGCATCTCATATGCAGCATTCCATTTATTAGCCTGTGAATAATCCAGACATACAACAACTAACAGACCAGGAGCTACTGCAACGGTTCAAAGCTGATAACAACAGTGATTGGATAGGTGTGCTGTTTGACCGATATGCCTTGCTATTGCTTGGTATGTGCATGAAATACCTGAAGAACGAAGAAGATGCACGCGACGCCGTGCAACAAATCTTTCTCAAGATGTTATCCGACATCAATAAGCATGAGATCCAGTATTTCAGGGCCTGGATTTACCAGGTCACCAAAAACTACTGCCTGATGCAATTGCGGCAAAAACATATGAAATACAAGGAAGAAATTTCTGACAAACATATGAGCGGACTTGCAGCAGAGGAGGAAGATAAGCGGGTATACCAGGAAAAGGATATCTTGCTGGAAAATATGGAACAGGCCATGAACCTGTTAAGTCCTGAACAGAAAGTTTGTGTACAGCTGTTTTACCTGCAAAAGAAATCATACCAGGAAATTGCTGATCAAACCGGGTATAACCTGCTACAGGTGAAGAGTTATATCCAGAATGGCAAAAGGAACCTGAAACTTTTACTGGAAAAACAACAACGCGCAAACAAAAGTTAATTTGCATCAATAGTGATATGAACGAGCATTTCAACGATATCTTTGTAACTACAGGCTGTCCTACACAACAGCAGCTGTTGGATTATGTGCAGGGTAAGCTGACTGCTGAAGAACAACATGAGGTAGAAATGCACCTGTCTGACTGCGAGCTTTGCAGCGATGCGCTGGAAGGACTGGCTGCTATAAAAGATAAAGAAAAGATACCCGGATGGATCGTAGAGATGAAATGGGATCTCCTTAAAAAATTACGTAAACGTTACCGGACCAGAAGAAAATCGGATAATTATATATCCCTTGCCGTTATTATTCTCAGCATTCTTTTTTTACTACTGGCGTTATTCTGGGCGTACCACTTTTCAGCTATTCGTCATTAGCTTTTAGCTGTTAGCTTTTAGCTTTTAGATTAGAGCGACTAGCTTCATACGTTATCCGCTCTAATCTAAAAGCTAACAGCTAACAGCTAATACAATGTTCTGTCTCCTTTTTCTTTCCAGTCCTGGAACACGGCTAATGCTGCATTATCCGGCATCGCAATCAGCGGAATTTTTTTATGCGCATGGTCTTCTGCTATTTCTTTATAAATAAATGAATCATCAAAATCAATAGCGGCTGCATCTTCCTTGGTGTTGGCATAGAATACCCGTAGTGGCCTGGCCCAGTAGATAGCGCCCAGGCACATGGGGCAAGGTTCACAGGAAGTATAAATTTCACAATCGTGCAGCTGGAAAGTACCCAATTTTTTGCATGCCTGTCGTATGGCGACTACTTCTGCATGCGCCGTAGGATCGGTGTCCGTAAGTACCTGGTTCCAGCCTTCTCCTACAATCTCCTCTCCTCTTACCACAATAGCTCCAAAAGGTCCGCCATCACCATTTTCCATGCCCCGGCGGGACAAAGCAATGGCATGCTGCATAAATCTTCTTTCTCTTTCTCCCGGCATACAATGACTATTTTGATTCATTCAAATTTAGGGAAAGAGATCGATAATACCAGCGGCTGCCTACACGCAAAATCACCGCATAAAAAAAGCCCCGCGAAGAATCGCGGGGCTTATCGTTAACTATGTATCGTCGTATTTAGAATTAATTGTTTCTGATTACTACTACACCATCAAATACATCTATCAGCACTGGTTTGGATTTATCAATTTCGCCTCCTAAAATTTTCTTACTTAAGAGGTTGATGATTTCCTTTTGGATCAGGCGTTTCAGTGGTCTTGCACCAAACTGCGGATCATAACCCTGAACGGAAAGGTATTCGAGCGCATAGTCTGAAAATTCCAATATCATGCCATTTTTCGCTACCATATCCTTCAGTTGCTGTAACTGAATGTTAATTATTCCCTTAATTTCACTTCTCAGTAAAGGCTGGAACATAATTACCTCGTCTATCCTGTTCAGGAACTCCGGACGGATGGTTTGTTTCAGCAGGGTCATTACTTCTTCTTTCGTTTTATCTACTATATCTTCCCTGTTGGATTCGTTGATGGTTTCAAAGTTTTCCTGGATAATATGACTACCCATGTTGCTGGTCATGATGATGATGGTGTTCTTAAAATTTACCACACGACCTTTATTATCTGTTAAACGTCCATCGTCTAATACCTGCAACAAAATGTTAAAGGTATCCGGATGTGCTTTTTCGATTTCATCGAGCAGGATCACGGAATAAGGTTTACGGCGTACGGCTTCTGTCAGTTGTCCGCCTTCATCATATCCCACATATCCCGGAGGTGCACCTACCAGGCGGCTCACGGAGTGTTTTTCCTGGTATTCACTCATGTCTATGCGGGTCATCATGTTTTCATCATCAAACAGGTACTCTGCCAATGCTTTGGCCAGCTCTGTTTTACCGACCCCGGTAGTACCGAGGAAAATGAAGGACCCGATAGGGCGGCGTGGATCCTGCAATCCTGCGCGGCTGCGGCGGATGGCATCAGACACAGCGATAATCGCTTCGTCCTGGCCGATAACGCGCTGATGCAGCTCGTCTTCCAGGTGCAGTAATTTATCCTTTTCGCTCTGCATCATTTTTGATACGGGGATACCGGTAGCTTTGGCTACGTTTTCCGCGATATCTTCCGCATCTACTTCCTCTTTAAGAAGACGTTTATGATTGGCAGATATTTTATTCAATTCTTCTGTGAGGTCGAGCACCAGTTTTTCCTGTTCTTTTACCTTACCATAGCGAATTTCCGCTACGCGGCCAAAGTCGCCGTTACGTTCTGCCTGTTCGGCTTCCAGTTTCAGGTTTTCGATGGCTGATTTAGCGTTCTGGATCTGATCTACCACTTCTTTTTCTGCCTGCCATTTTGCTTTGAATGTATTACGTTCTTCACTCAGCCGGGCTATTTCTTCTCCGAGTTCACGCAATTTGTCTTCATCGTTTTCGCGCTTAATGGCTTCTCTTTCAATTTCCAGTTGTCTGATTCTTCTTTCCAGTTCATCCAGTTCTTCCGGCATGGAATTCATTTCCAGTCTTAATTTCGCGGCGCTTTCATCAATGAGGTCGATCGCTTTGTCTGGTAAAAAACGATCGGTAATATAGCGATGAGATAATTCTACGGCCGCAATAATCGCTTCATCTTTGATCAGTACATGGTGATGACTTTCGTATTTTTCTTTCAAGCCACGTAAAATGGAGATGGCGTCTTCCACGGAAGGTTCATCTACCAATACTTTCTGGAAACGACGTTCCAGGGCCTTATCTTTCTCAAAATATTTCTGGTATTCATTGAGGGTGGTAGCACCGATAGCGCGGAGTTCTCCTCTGGCCAATGCAGGTTTCAGGATATTTGCGGCATCCATAGCGCCTTCCATGGCACCGGCCCCTATCAGGGTATGGATTTCATCAATAAAGAGAATGATTTCTCCATTGCTTTCCGCCACTTCTTTTACCACGCCTTTCAGTCTTTCTTCAAATTCACCGCGGTACTTGGCGCCTGCCATCAATGCACCCATATCGAGGGCATAAATGATTTTGGATTTCAGGTTTTCCGGTACATCGCCATTGATGATACGGTGACCTAATCCTTCCACGATAGCGGTTTTACCTACACCGGGTTCACCTACCAGGATTGGATTGTTTTTAGACCTGCGGGAAAGGATATGCAGGGTTCTGCGGATTTCCTCATCACGACCGATGACCGGATCGAGTTTACCCTCACGGGCCATTTCGTTGAGGTTCTTCGCGTAC
>NZ_DATCVJ010000377.1:0-2424 GCF_036566945.1 Chitinophaga sp.
ACATTGCGTGCATAGGCTTTTACCAGAGAAGCCAGGTGCGAGGCAGCTGATGCGACGTCTTCATCAATGAGTAAATATAATTTTCCTTTGAAGCCGGGACTCTTCGGAGCGTACACCGGATTATATTTGACGTTCTGCATATTCCGGCCATTATGTAACGCCGGGAAATAATCCTTTAGCATGGCCTTTCCGGCAGCCTTTTCTGCGGAGTCCATCCTGGCAGCGGTAGACACCCCCCAAAAATAAGCTTCATACGGCAGCGCATCAAAGATGGTATACGCCAGTGTATTTTCTTTGAATCCGGTACCTGTCAGGTACATCATTGGTTGTTCAAAGGTGGGATCGCTGCCACCGGGATTGCTACGGATATCCAAAATGAGGTGAGGTACGTTGTTCTTACTGAGGGCCTGGAACACGCTGTCGATAAACGCTACATATACCGGAAAGGCCGGGTCCTCTGTTCCGCTGGCCATGGAGAAAATCCGCAGGTTCAATAAACCGGTGGAGGGATTCACCATTTTAAAACTATACTTAGGCTGCACGGTGTAGTCGATCACACTATCTACCGGCGCACTATGGCGTAGTACTAAATTGGCTTTTCGTTCCTCCAGCGATACAGCCGGCACGGTCACGGTTTGTTGTTGGGTGCTACCCGGCGATGAAAACCGGATAGCAAAACTATCCTGGATGCCATACTCATACAGGTAACGCAACCCATAACTTCTGTTCACGCTGCCGGATAGTTTTGCTGTTTGGGTAAAACCATCTGCCGTCATATACTTGTAGAAAGACTGCATCAGTTGTTTGTCTTCCACACCATTGATACTTATTACCCGCGACCCTACGGGAATTTGTGTCGTTTTACTATTGAAGACGATATTGCCTTCTATGTATTTAAGCGCAAAAGGAAAGAAACCGCGCTGTTGATTATAATACCTGACAAGGTCCGCAGCTGGTTCCGTATAGTTATGGCAGCTTCCTTCAAAATCCGTCAGCTGCAAAATGATTTTATAAAAGTCCAGGGTCGACATAGGCTGACGCACTTCTCTAAAAGCCCATTTATAAATGCTGTCGATTTGTTGTTGACTGCGGTAACGATACAGGCCGGAATTGGCCTTTTTACGGATATCCAGAAAGAGTTGCAGGTCCTCCTTCATCTCCTGCGGAGGAAGCTGCGGGTTGTAGACCGACAAACTGTCGGATACTTGTTTAGCGGGTATAGACTGCGCCCAGCCCTGATGTACCAGGAGTAATAAAAACAGTACTTTCTTCATATTTTTTCCGGGTATTCTTTTAAAGAAGTAATGGATCGGATAGAAGTCATTCCATTTTGCAAAAACTGAAGATAGTACAATCGCAGGTAACCTGATATCTTAAAATGTACTTTTACAAGTAACAAATAAGACTTGGAAGAAAGTTATTTTAAATCATCTAAATTCTTCCACCATGTCTACCACTACCGCCCTGGTATGGCTTGCCACCACCGTACTGCTTGCATCCTGCAGTAAGGGTGTTACCAGCCCAACCGACCCGGCTACTGAAACCAGTAACGGACCTGTATTCCCCGTCGCCTTTCAGCTCAATGACTTTTCGCAGGAGCTGGATACCTTTGGACGTAAGGCCAACGCCACTCCCCTGCTCGCGAAAGATTCCCTGGAAGGTCATGTAACCTACCTTTACTACAAGGTATACGGTACCGGGGCGCAGGCGGCCGTAAAACATGTGATCGTGCAAAAAGCCGGCAGCCCTTCTTTTGGTGTGATCCGGGATACCTTGCCAGCAGGTAATTACCAGTTTACATTGCTGGCCACGAGTGATGAATATATTTCCCACACCGACAACATCGGCTTCAAATACCCTGGCAGCGATGCTTTCAGCACCCACTTTGACAAAGTGATTAATGGGGCAGCCAATGCGGAAGTTTCTCTCGATCGTATTGTAGCAAGACTCCAGTTTATTATCCAGGACCCGCTGCCGGCAGATGCCGGCTGGCTGGACATTCAGTTCACCGGTATTCCCAGGGTATTTAATTTTCCTACCGGAGAAGTAAGTAATGAGAATAACGGAAACGCCTGGTCTAATTACGGTGGCTATCAGTTTGAGATACCTGCTTCCAACCGGGGCAAACCGGGTTTTAAAACACAGGCTTATTTCCCTTTGCAAGGTAGCTATACCGTTCCGGCTATTACCGTTACCTGTAAAGGGGTGTATGGTAATGTACTTGGCCGCAAAGTGATTAACAACGTTCAATTTGAAGCCAACAAACGTACTGTTTTAAAAGGCGATCTCTTTCCAACAGGCAATGGTGGTGTAGAAGTAGACCTCAACGACACTGCGTGGAAATCCGATAGCATTGCGGTATTCTTCTGATGGTGCTAAACAGCTGTGGTGATCCCTGCCACGGCTGTTGATATTTATAACGCG
>NZ_DATCVJ010000378.1:0-15015 GCF_036566945.1 Chitinophaga sp.
ATGGCAAAGGGTCACCGGCCATCCGATGAATTCCTGGTTGATCTATAAAACAGAAGGCATCTACCATACGCAGGCTGAAATTGATGCATCTATACATCCGGCAGGTACACAACCGGGTGATATCCGCTATATAGATGTAAACGACGACAAAAAAATTACCTCCGATGACCAGGTAAGGGTATTTGAAAGTACCAACCCTACCAGCATTTACGGTATTACGATGGGTGCTAACTACAAAGGCATTGGTTTAAATATTTTGTGGCAGGGACAGGGTGGCGCTAAAATGCTGATCCTGCCTTCTCAGAACGGGGGATCGTTAACACCACCGTTATGGATGTACGAAGATCGCTGGACCGCCGCCAATCCTAATGGTAGCATGCCCGCCTCTTTTGATCGCGACAATGATATCACTAACCGGCAGTCTGATTTCTGGTTGAGGAATGCTTCTTTCCTGCGTCTTAAAACAGTGGAATTATCCTATACTTTCCCGGCTACTTTTCTATCCCGTTTAAAATTGCAATACCTGAGAGTATATGCCAATGGGTTTAATCTCGCGGTGTTCAGTCATGTCAAGAAATATGATCCTGAACTGAATAACGTAACGGGTAACTATTATCCTCAAACGAGGATCTTTAACATGGGTGTGAATATTTCTTTGTAATCATTATTTAATCAGCAATCATGAAGAATACGATATATAAACTTTTTGTGGGCGGCTTTTGTGTATGTATGGGACTATCTGCCTGTAATAAGGACATACTGGATAAACAGCCTCCCATGAGTTATTCAGATGAGGTGATGTGGTCCGACCTACGTTTGGTGGAAGCCTATGTGAATTCGAGGTACTGGATTTTACCACATTTTATTGATAACTCTTCCAAAGCCAGTACTACCGGTCTTTCCGGCGCTTCCGATGAAGGGTATGACCACTGGAATTATGAAGGAGAGTTCCGCTTTAACCTGGGCCAGATTACACCAGATTATGTTGGCCTGGATAACTGGACAGATGATTATGTATACATCCGCAGTTGTAATATATTTTTTGAAAGAATAGCAGGTGTTAAGGGAGATGAAAGCCTGAGAAATCGTTTAACGGGTGAAATGAAGTTTATCCGGGCCTGGTGTTACTTTGATCTGTTAACCCGCTATGGTGGCGTACCATTGATTACCAAATCCTATACCATTGCCGACAAGAGTTTTACCGTAAAAAGAAATACTTACGACGAGGTAATGGCTTTTGTGATCAAAGAACTGGATGATGCTTTTCCCTTATTGCCATTGACCTATAACTCCACCAACACAGGTCGTGTAACCCAGGGAGCCGTGCTGGCCTTCAAATCCAGGGCGTTGCTGTATGCCGCGAGTAAGCTGAATAATCCCACCAACGATAAAGCCAAATGGAAACTGGCCGGAGATGCCGCCAAGGCAGTGATTGACCTGGCAGGCACCGGGCAGTATCAGCTGGATCAGCGGGCAGATTACAAACAGATTTTCCTGGATAAGAAAACACCGGAAGCGATTTTATCTTTCGGTATGAATGCGACCTATGGGGATAACTCCATAGATGTTTATATTTATCCCAACGGATCTCACGGTTATTCCGCCTATGTGCCTTCCCAGAATATGGTGGACGCTTTCGAAATGAAGAGTGGTAAAATGATTACCGATGCGACGTCGGGATATGATGCCACGCATCCGTATGACAATCGTGATCCACGTTTTTATGCCAACATTTTATTTAATGGTGCTCCTTTCAAAGGCCGTACGGTAGAATACTTTACCGGCGGCATGGATAGTCCTCAAAGCAACGTAGACAGTTGGAATGCCAGTTTTACCGGTTATAACTGGCGTAAATATGCCGATGAAGCCAATGCCAACATCTTTGGAGGCAGTGGGCAGAACTGGATCATTTTCCGACTCGGAGAAATTTATCTCAACTACGCCGAAGCGGCTTTTGAGCAGGGCGATGAAGTCACCGCCCGTAAGTACGTGAACCTGTTACGTTCCCGTGCCAGTGTACAATTACCGGAGGTTACCGCCACCGGTGAGGCGCTGAGAGACCGGATCTATCATGAAAGAGCCATTGAGCTGTGTTTTGAAGGCCATCGCTTTTTTGATGTGCGCCGCTGGAAAATAGCAGAGGTAACAGATAATTTACCATTGAAGAGAGTAAGTATTGAAAAGAAGGCCGATGGTACATTTATTTATACTTACAAAACATTACAGGACCGGAAATTTAACGTGAATAACTACCTGTTCCCTATACCTAAAGAGGAGATGAACAAAAATAGCGAGTTGGTGCAAAATCCCGGCTATTAATAATTACTTTTATCCATTGTTGCCCCCGTTTTTTAAAACCAAATTGATACATGAAGACCATCAGATTTTTGCTGGCCGTTGCAGGCTGGTTATGTATTACCGGACATGTGGGCGCACAATTGCCGCGCTGGGCGTTCGCATCGGATGGCGGCATCCGCTGGACCGTACAAGCCTCGCCGGCGCATACGGATCATATTGAAATGAGTGGTAAACAGCTTTCCGCTATTATCACCTATGGCACCAATGATCAGCAGGAGCTGTTGTTAAAAAAGCAGTTGGTATTTCCTATGCTGCGCACCATTCCCAATAATACACATGCCAGTCTGAAAACGAATTTTGATGGTACGGAACTGCCGGTTATTACGGCCGATGGTGTGCCGTTGAAAGTACTGCCAACAGATTTTTATCTGAAGGGATTATTGCGGGTACATTCCCGCAGTAATACCGGTCTAACGGTGACGGATATATTATATCCTTCGGTAGACAAAGCCGGTTTTATCCAGTTACGCGAACTGGTGAATAATGGTCCCCGTGTTTGTCATGTACAAATCGATAGTTTGGTGCGTGAGCAGCATACCGATGCGGACAAAGGCGTGTATGGCGTATATGTGCTGCGTTCGGAAGTGACCGGCTATGGTAGTTTTGAGCTGGCGCCCGGAGAGAAGCATTCGTTGGCCATTATTTATTCTGCACGCAAAATCAGTACGCCCGCCTATTATTTTTCGCCGGGGTATGAGTTGTTGCGCAGAACGGCTTTTGTGCAGGAGCTGATGCAGAACCTGGTATTGGAAACGCCTAATGACACCATTAACCGGGGCTTTGCTTTTGCCAAGATCCGGGCTACCGAAAGTATTTATGATACCAAAGCCGGTTTGATGCACGGGCCTGGTGGTGGCGCTTATTATGCTGCCATCTGGGCAAATGATCAGGCGGAATATGCCAACCCGTTTTTTCCATTTCTGGGTAATGCTAATGGCAATGAATCGGCGGCGAACAGTTTCCGTTTATTTGCCGGCTACATGAATAAGGATTACAAGCCTATTCCCAGTTCTGTAATTGCTGAGGGAGATGGATACTGGAACGGTGCGGGCGACCGCGGCGATCAGGCCATGATTGCCTATGGCGCGGCACGTTTTGCGCTGGCCTCGGGCGATACTGCGATAGCAAAACAGTTATACCCATTGATCAACTGGTGTTTGCAGTACCTGGAGCTGCACAAAAGACCGGATGGCATCATCACCTCTGATGCAGATGAACTGGAGGGGCGGTTTCCGGCGGGGAAAGCGAATTTATCTACCAACGCACTGGCCTACGGCGCGTATCAGAGTGCGGCCCATCTGGCAACAGTGCTGGGCGACCGGGATACGGCGGCCTTGTATCAGCAACGTGCCAAACAACTGGGCGCTGACATAGAACATTTCTTCGGTCATACGGTACAGGGTTTTGATACTTATCGTTACTACGAAGAGAATACCGTGCTGCGCTCCTGGATTTGTTTGCCGCTGGTAATGGGGATGAATGAACGCCGCGATGCGACGATGAAAGCATTGTTATCTCCTTATTTGTGGACCAACAATGGCATCCTCACGGCGGCGGGTGATCATACTTTCTGGGATCGGTCAACATTATATGCTTTCCGTGGTCTTTTCTTTGGGGGTGCTACGGATACCACTTTGAAATATCTCGCTTACTATACGCGGCAGCGTTTATTGGGAGCGCATGTGCCGTACCCGGTGGAGGCGTGGCCGGAGGGAGATCAGCGGCATCTTTCTGCGGAGAGTGCGTTGTATTGCCGCGTGATTACAGAAGGACTTTTTGGTATGGTGCCTACCGGATTGCGGCAGTTTGACATGTGTCCGCGTTTACCTGCCACCTGGAATAATATGGCGTTGCGGCATATCCGGGCATTTGGCGCCGATATGGATATTGAGGTGAAGCGTGTGGGCAAACAGTTGAAGGTAACGGTTACGGATAAAGGAAAAGTGGTGTTGGCGAAAGATTGGAATGGTAAAGATGTGGTGCAGGTGGTTTTGGGGAAGCAGAAAGCGTAAAGCATAAAGCAAAAAGCTATTGAAGTAGCAGAAGGCGTAAAGCATAAAGCAAAAAGCTATTGAAGTAAGCAGAAGGCGTAAAGCAAAAAGCAAAAAGCAAAAAGCTATTGAAGTAAGCAGAAGGCGTAAAGCATAAAGCAAAAAGCTATTGAAGCGGTTGATCATTCGCTTCAATAGCTTTTTGCTTTATGCTTTACGCCTTCTGCTTTTACAGTCCTTTGCCGAAATCCGGCGCCGTTTTATCGTACCAGATTCTTTGTGTGCTAAGCGTGGGCAAGTCCTGCGCGTTAGGTGTAAAGCCTTGCTGCTGCATGGCGGCGCTCCAGTTAGCGCGGTTTACTTCTCCGGGGTCTAATAACCAGAACCGGCGGGGGATCAGTTCATTAAAGTTTTCCCTGGCGTAATACGCAGAAGTATTTTTAGGGTAGCCTGTGCGTCTGCAAAAAACAAATGCTTCATTGGGCTGCCGGTACATGCTCAGGTATTCCTGTATGTAGATGCGCTCCAGATCATTGCTGCCATTGAATTTTACGTTGGTATTATTCAGGTAGGCGTTAATTTCCGGGATGCCGGTGCCGGTGTAAGCCGTGCCCGATGCTGCTGCAATGGCAATGGCGTTATTGGTTTGAATAGAAGTGGTAATCCCTTTCTTGTACCAGTCTTCCGCGGTGCCTTTTGTATCAATGCCACCTGCATATCCTTTCTGTATAAACTCGGCCAGATAAAAGCAGGTTTCTGCGTAGGTCACAGAAACATCCAGGAAATTATCTGTGGCATTATTGAGTTTAGGAGAAAAGAATTTCCGGTTGATGGCGGATATCAGGTTGTATTTGGTATACGGACCAATATTAAAGGAGTTGCCTATGTAAGCAGCAACCGTAGGATTGGTGGTCCAATCGGCGGGGCCTCCCTGGAACCGGATCAACGGATCATTGGGATCAATGAAGGCAGGAAGGGTTACATGGTAAAAAGCGAGACTATCCTTAAAGGTACCCACGAGGTCATTTGTTTCAAAATATACCGGTAGTCGTGGATCGTTACTTTTTTTCAGGAACGTCATGATAGAGGTACTGGCATACCGGCGGCTGCGATAGTCTACGTCGGAGCTGGAACCAAATGGTGAATAGGTGGTGTTAAGATATTTCACTTGTGAATCGTCGCTGTTAATAGGTCCGGTGGGGTCTTTCAGCACTTCCTGGAAAACGGTCTTGCATTTTGCAAGATCTGCATTTTCCAATCGGGCGGCGATCCGGAGTTTTAAGGTATTGGCCAGTTTGATCCATTTTACCCAGTCGCTTTGATAAAAGATATCGGAAGTTCCGTAGTCGATCTGAGTAGGGAGGGTGTTATCTGACAATACTTTAATGGCATCATTCAGTTGCGCAAGCCAGTTGTCGATGAGGGCCGGTTGTTCATCAAATACAGGGCTATACATGGTTTCATAGCGTCCCTGGATAGCCTGTGAATAAGGAATCGAGCCATTCATGTCTGTCACCTTAATGCCATGGAGCACCTGCATCACATAGGTCACAGCTTTAATTCGCTGGTACTGATCTTTATTGGTCATCAGGTCTGCCTGTTTCCTTATTTCAAAGAGATTGGGCAGAATTTGCAGGTAGTAATTATTATAGCGGGTGTTTACGTTACTGGTGATTTCGTAGGGGCTGGTGGTCACGGACTGCGTGAAGCGCATCAGTTGTTCCATGCTTTCGTACACCCATTCTGTACCCTGATAGGTAATCATTTTATCCTGCGAATAGCTCAGGAGGTATTTAACATCTGGTTTGGCTACGAGGCTGGGATCGGTGTTAATGTCTCCAAAGTTTTTTGAGCAGGAGCTGGTGCCGAGCAATGCCAGTAGCAAACAGTATTTTGTATATCGGGTGATGATATTTTTCATGATCGTTATTTTTAGTAAGTACAATTTTTACCTAGAATCCTACGCGAATCGTGCCTGCGATGGAGCGTACCATGGGCAGAAATCCTTCTTCTCCGGAGAAAGCGGTATTGTTGGAGTTGTTGGATGCAGGGTTGTAATTATAAGGCAGTGAATTGTACAGGTATAATAAATCGCGTCCGATGATGGCAACACTGAGATTATTCAGCATCATTTTTTTACAGAGTTTTGGAGAGAACTGGTAGGCGAGTGATACCTGACGCAGCGAAATCCATGAATTCTTTTTGATCCAGAAATCGGATACGCCGGTAGAGGAGGAGCCATAGCGATAATAGAACTGTGGCGCATGGCTGGGTTCTACATATCCTTTATCGTAGGCTTGCTGATAGGTCATACCACCTACATCTACCTGTGTGCCGTTGGGCTGCGTAATTTTCTGGCCTTTGGCAAATACGCCATCGGGTATCAGTCCGTCGTCGTATGTTTCCTGATCGTATCCGCTTTTCCAGGTAATGCCACCGTGGTCAGCGTCTCTGCCCGCGAGGGTGTTAGGGAATACGCCGGTGTGCGTACCATAGCGGTAGGTGAGGAGTACAAAGTCTCCCCCGAATTTGCCATCCAGTAACACATTCAGCGTAATGTTTTTAAAGCGGAAAGTGTTGCCCCATCCAGCGCGGAATTTGGCGTTGATATCACCTACATCCTGTAAGGTATTGCTACGAACTGGGAAACCGGTGCGGCCATCTGAGCGCCAGGCCAGTTCTGGTTTACCGTTGTTGGGATCTGCAATGGGGTTGCCATTGGCATCCGTTGCCTGGTAGGCTTTTGAGTGAATGAGTGTACGCAGGGTACCGTAAGATTTGCCTACTACTGCCCAGGTGCTGATTTCTCCGATGTTAGCTTTCAGATCAAATTCTGATCTGCCAGGGGCCAGGTCTACGATCAGGTTTTTGTTATGGGAGTAGTTGATATTGGTGTTCCATTCGAAGTTATCTGTTTTAACGGGTGTTGCATCGACCATTACTTCGATACCGCGGTTTTGGATGTTACCGGCGTTGATGATCACACCTTCCAGTCCGGATTCAGGCGGGGTGCCTATGTTCAGGATCTGTCTTTTGGTGTTGTCCTGGTACACAGATACATCAAAGCCTATCCGGCTTTTGAGAAAGCGCATTTCCACACCCAGTTCTTTCGCGATTTTTCTTTCTGATTTCAGGTTGGGCTGAATGGCGATAATGTTGCCGGTCAGCGGATCGGGGTAGCGGCTATAGGTGGAAATAGGTAGGTCTAGTCCATTGGATTGTGTGTAGCCATTGAATGCAAATCCGGGGTTGATGGTGAAAGGATCGGTATCGTTACCCAACCAGGCGATATTTCCTCTCAACTTACCAAAGCTAATCCAGGCAGGCATTTTAAAGGTTTCTGAAAACAACCAGGATACACTTACAGAGGGGTAGGTGTAGAAGAAGTTACCGGTACCATTGGTATAAGTAAGTGCAGAGGACCAGTCGCCGCGAAAGGTACCCTGTACGAACAATTGATTTTTCCAGGCCAGATCGGCGCTGGCATAAATAGAGTTCATGGCCTTTTTGCTTCTGAGACCACCGGTGGCGATGGGTTTATTTTTGGAATTGGCGAGGAAGTAATTGCCTGGATAACTCAATCCGCCGTCGGTTACATCATAGTTGTAAGTCGTTTGGAGGCGTTGGGTTTCTCCACCAATATATCCGCTCAGGTCCAGGTCTTTCGTCAGCGTTCTGTTCACCATGGCCATCCATTTGAGGAAGTAGCTTTCTTTGCTGCTATGTCCGAGTCCATACAGGCCACCGCCGAAATTAGGATCTTGTCCCAGTTCTTTATTTTCATTCCGGGTATAGAGGTTATTGACATTACCTTCCAGCACCACTCTTAACCATGGGTTGATGGTAGCAGTAAGGGCAATGCGACCGCGGATGGTTTGTTCATTCTGCAGATATTCGTTTTCGAAGAGGCTGAACCAGAAGCGGGATTCCGGTACTTTATTGGGTTCGTCGGCGCTTTGCGGGTTGGGTGTTCCGCCGAGGATGCTGGTATATTTATCTTTCTGCATCCAGTACCTGGTATCATAGTTACGGGGGAGCAGCCAGGTAAATAGTTTACCAAAATTATAGGAGGCAAAGGCGTCGAGTCCACCGAGCCGGGGTGGATTTCTGCCGGAGAAATCGGTGTAGTTGGCGCTGACGTCGGCGCTAAGCCATTTGTTGACTACATGCGTCACGTGTGCGTCTATACTGTTTTTGAGCATGCTGTTTCCGTATACCACGCCTTCACTTTGATCGCGGGTATAGGATACCCGGAAAGTGGAGCGTTCGTTGCCACCATCTAAAGAAACGTTGGTGGCAGAGCCATGACCGTTTTGAAATGCCTGCAGGAAGTTATCGGGCTGCGCTACATATTTGGTGGGAGTGCCGTCATAATTGGTGACATCCTGGCCAGTGAAGCGTGGGCCCCAGTTTTCGAGTTCCCTGTTTATTTGCTGATCGATATAGGGTTTGCCGGTATTGGGATCTATCGGAAATACTTTTGTTCTCCAGTTTTCGGTGGGTTTATAGTTCTGGTCGCGTCTATCGGTATAAAAGGCGCCTACTGTTCCTCCACCGTATTCGTTTTGAAAATCGGGGCCGGAGTAGGGTTTAAATACATTAAACGTTTGACTAACGTTCACGCCTAAACCTTTTCTTTCGCGTCCTTTTTTGGTAGTGATGAGGATAACGCCATTGATGGAGCGGGAACCGTAGAGCGCTGCGGCAGAGGAGCCTTTGAGTACGGTGACGGATTCAAAGTCTTCCATGTTCAGGTTTTTCAGGTCGTTACCAAAATCGCGTCCTGTACCATTGAACGTATTGTTTTCCACGATCACCCCATCTATGACAAAAATGGGTTGGTTATTACTTCTGAGGGTGGAGTTACCGCGTATCACTATTTTGCTGTTGCCAAAAAGCCCGCCGGCTCCCTGGTCTATCTGAACGCCGGCTACTTTTCCCTGGAGGGCATTTACCGGGTTCACCTCATTGGTGACGGCGAGGTCGGCGCCTTTAATTTCGGTAGTGGCGTACCCGAGACTCTTTTTTGCTTTGGTGATACCCAGCGCTGTTACCACTACTTCGCCGAGTTGTTTGTTGTCTTCTACCAACGTGACGTTGAGTAGTGTTTGATTGTTGACCGATACTTCCTGTCTGCTGAAACCGATAGCGTTAAATACGAGGGTGCCGGTACCCGGCACGCTGATCGTATAACTACCCAGGGCATCGGTGATGGCGCCTGTTTTGGTGCCTTTCAGCAATACGGATACACCGGGAACCGGCTCTTTGTTGGTGGAGGTGACTTTACCGGTTACTTTGATGTTTTGCGCCAGTGCGGCAGTACAGCAGAGAAGCAGGTACAAAGAGATAGCCCTGCGTTTGCAGGAATGTAGACATTTCCACATACATATTTTTTTAGAAGGTTGATAAATAACTTCGGCTATAATTGGAATTGCGTGCGATTGGATGATTGACTCATGGTGGTTGATTTATCCCGACGATTGATAATTACAGGTACACGATTTCATTTATCCGGAAAGGGAATGCACTGAGATTGTCTAGATTAAAGAACACATTTACTATTCAAATGTTCGGAGGGGAGGTAGTTTTAACAGGAATTCCCGCTTCTGCCTACCAGGGTGGTAGCAGAAGTCGGGAATACTTAATGATTTTGTCTCGTTAGTTTTGCTCGATCCAGTCTGCAATATAGGTGGCTACTTCTGGCCAGTTGGGGAGTCCGACTACAAAGTGATTTCGGCCAGGGAATAATTTCCAGGCGGTAATGGAGCCATTGTTTTGTGCATATTTGCCAAAGTTGGCTCTGTTGACCGATTGGGGCATGATGTTGTCGTTATCGCCTGCTACGAAAAGGAGGGGCGCATGTGGTTTTTTGAAGTCGATTTTAGCGGCGCTGCTTAACCCATCTCTCGAAAGTTGTTTTGACTCCGGGATGCAATTGGCTTCGTAGGCTGCTTTTTGTTCTTCCAGCGGCATGCCATTGGTAAATGCATACTGCCATTGTTCGAGTGACATCAGGAATGATTTTTTGACATCGGTAAAAAATCCCAGTGGCCCCCAGGTGGCTTTGAAAAAGGAGAAGCTGAGGGGGATAATTCCCTGTGGCGGTACCGAGTGAATGACAGCGCCGGCAGCGGCGAGGTCGCGGTTTACCAGGAGTTGTGTGAGCAGGCCGCCAAAAGAGTGGCCTATGAGAATAGGCTTTTCCGGGAGTTTTTTGATGAAATCGGCGTAATGATCCATGACTTGTACCAGGCGTAGCGAAGCGATGTCCGGATCGGGATGTCTGCTTCTCAGTACGGCGGGAGGGGCTTCTTTAAAGGGCCATGCGGGGGCGTGTGTGGTATAGCCTCTTTGCTCGAAGAAGGTTTTCCAGGTATCCCAGCCGCTGTTGTGAACGAAGCAGCCGGTAATAAACACGATTGTTTTTGATTGAATGGTTTGCATGTGTGTCTTTTGTTTTTTATAGATAAGAGATTTTTTCCTTTTTTGTTCACACAAAATCCAACCATGTCGTTGAGGTTATGACGCCCTTTCTGTCATGAAAACACTTATTTTTTGGGATAAGTTATCAAGTATTTTCTAAATATCCATCTTCCTTTTTACATTTGGGGTATGAATTTAATTGGCAACATCCTATGGCTGATCTTTGGAGGCTTTGTTACATTCCTGCAATATATGGTCAGTGGTCTGGTACTTTGTTTGACTATCATCGGCATTCCCTTTGGGCTCCAATGTTTTAAGATCGGTTTTTTTACCCTGATGCCTTTTGGCCGGCATGTACGGGACGTACCCGGACAAACCGGGTGTTTGTCGACCATTTTTAACATTATCTGGATATTTATTGGTGGAATCTGGATTGCCCTGGCGCACCTGGGATTTGGGTTGTTGCTGGCTATCACTATCATCGGCATTCCCTTTGCCCGTCAGCATTTTAAGCTGATGAGCCTTTGCTTTACACCATTCGGCAAGGAAATCTATTAACGGTTGTGTATGCCGCTGTTGGCATGACTATTGGTTTTCTCTTTTCAGACTAAAAACCTGAAATATGAAAAAGATATTGTTTGCAGCAGCAGCTGTTGGTACAGCAGCATCCCTGGTTATAATGTATCTCAAGAAACGTCATCAGGGAGAAAATCTATTGGAAGATGCCAAAGATGCCATGAAGGAATCGGCAGGTACCATGCGTAAGTATATACGCAAAACCAAAAATGAAGCTGATGGCATTTACAGTAATGCCATGGGCTAGTTCCAGCATGTATAAAGCAATCAAAGCGCATCCGCATATCGGATGCGCTTTTTTTATCCTGATAAAACAAATCTGCTGTTATTCCTGATAAAAAAGTAAGTTTACATCATCATCATCATCATCATCTGCACATATCAAATCAGGATTGTCAAAAATCCGCTTTCCCCAGAAAGGAACAGGGTTTCCTTTCACTAATTTCCCCGGATAATATCATTCATTTTTTTAGTGCAACAGCGCTACAGGCAATCTTTTGCGTCTTAAATAACTTTTGACATGACAGCAGTAAATAATAAAGCCATTGTATTGGCAGCATTCAAACATCTTATTGGAGAGCGGAACCCGGCGTTGATTGACACCTATTTGCACGACGCCTATATTCAGCATAGTCCCATGGTAAAAGACGGGAAGGCCGGTTTACTGGCGGCCTTGCATCATTTGCAACAAATGCCGCCTGCACCGGTCGACAGTCCATCACCGGTAATACGTACCATTGCTGATGGTGATTACGTGATGATGCATATGAACGTTGCCTTTATGGGCAAAAAAATGGCCATTGTGGATCTTTATCGCCTCGAAGAGGGGAAGCTGGCTGAACACTGGGATGCCACCCAGGAACAACCCGTATATGCTCCCGGCGATATGACGATGACTGGTGGGACCACTGTCATCAGTGATCTGGAAAAGACAGAGGAGAATAAAATGCTGGTAGCGAATTTTTTCCGCCACCCCATTGCCGCTTTTCTGGCGCCGGACTATCTTACGCATGATCCTTTACAATTCCGGCTGGACAAACAGTTCGCGGAACAGGGACCGATGAGCATTCACCGGATAATAGGAGAGGGTGATTTTGTGTTGGTGCAATCGTCCGGAACCTGGGGCGGAATTTCCACTGTATTTTATGACATCTGCCGAATGAAAAATAATCTGCTGGCAGAACATTGGCGGGTAATGCAAGCCATTCCTGCCGCACTCCCTCATCTCAATGGGATGATATAATTATAATCGACCAGGCCGTTTTATTTTAACGGCCTGGTTAATGAAACTTTTCGTGTTTCGCCAGCATCTCAACGAAAGTGGCGATGCGTTTGGCCCTGGTTTCTGGTTTTTTCGCATTCTGCAACCGGAAATAGATAGCGAATAAATTTTGTTTATTCAGGGTTTCAAAAAATGCTTTTGCTTTTTTGTTTTTGTTCAGGGCAGCCATAAAGTCTTCCGGGATAGTGGCTTTGCTGCCTGCTACATACGCGTTTCCCCATCGTCCATCTGCTTTAGCCGCTTCCACTTGTGCGATGCCTGCCGGCTTCATTTTTCCGGCGGCAGTCAACCGTTCTATATGTTTGGTATTTATTACTGACCAGATACTTTTTGCACGGCGTGGTGTAAATTTCTGGATGAAGGATACTTCGTCCTTTGATTTTTTTATGCCATCTATCCATCCATAACAGAGTGCTTCTTCCAATGCCTGGGCATAATTAATGGAAGGGATGTTGCTACCTTTTTTATAGATGAGCAGCCATACGCCGTCTGTTTGCGTATGATGGTGTTTCAGCCATTCTTCCCACTGCTCCTGGGTTTCAAAGGCAAGTTCCGGCAGTTCTTTTGGTGTTTTCATGGTAGTGAAGATACAATATTGATTAGCGTGTATGCATGTGAGTTATACTTTTATTTAAAAAAAATTTGGAAGTATTGAATAAATTACTACTTTTGCACTCCCATTAAATGAAACGATTCCCTAGCTCAGTTGGTAGAGCAATACACTTTTAATGTATGGGTCTTGGGTTCGAGTCCCAAGGGGATCACAAAAGCGTGATACAATTCGAAAGAATGTATCACGCTTTTTTATTTGAACGCTTTTTTACTCATCTATTAATTCCCTTTCCATTTCTTCAATGGTGGGTAATTGAGTTTTCAAGTTGTCTGGTATAATTTCGGAGAGTTCAAAGGAACTGATACCTATAGGTTTATTCAAATCGCGCAGGGCATATTCCACTTCTATTTTA
The DNA here is from genome assembly GCF_036566945.1 of Chitinophaga sp. GTDB lineage: Bacteria > Bacteroidota > Bacteroidia > Chitinophagales > Chitinophagaceae > Chitinophaga. The sequence continues at coordinate 13,596 of NZ_DATCVJ010000378.1, forward strand.
TCTTTCATTCTGCATAATATCATTCCGATTGAAGGGCCATCAGTGGCATGTTTTAACTGGCTATCCACTGCCGATAAGTAAAAGTTTAATTTGCCTGCATATTCTGGTTGAAATTTTCCAGCCTTTAATTCTATAACTACAAAACAACGAAGGTGTAAGTGGTAGAATAATAAATCCAGAAAATAGTCTGACTCACTGATTTCTAATTTATATTGACGACCAACAAAAGCAAACCCCTTCCCAAGTTCTAGCATAAAATGTGTTATTTTCTGTGTAAGGGCCAGCTCAATTTCCCGTTCCTTGGCATTTTCTTCTAATCCGAGGAAATCAAAATGATAGGGATCTTTAATGCTTTCAGCTGCCAGATCAGATTGCGGTTTGGGTAGGGTTGATTCAAAGTTGTGATCCGCTTTTCCTTGTCGTAAATGATAATTACTTTTGATGTTAATTTCAAGTTGCGTCCTTGACCAGCCATTTTTATGCGTCGCCATCGCATACTGGACGGCTATTTTGAGTTCTTTTATTTTTGAAATCAGGAGTCGTTGATAAGACCAGGGTAATTGTGCCACAGGCTGTGGCACAAATTCAAAATCTTGTGAAAAGAAGAGGTACCATTGCCGGATCGTATATAAATTTCTCCGCGAGAAGCCATTTATTTCCGGGAAACTCTTCTTCAGATCAATGGAGAGTTGTTCCAGAAAGTTGTCCCCCCATTTTGATTCGGTTTGTCGTAGAATAATTTCTTTCCCTAGTTCCCAATAAAGCTCGATCAAAGCAATATTGAAATTGGCAACCGCTTTTAGTTGAGCTTGACGTACTTTGTTTTTTATTTCTAATAGCCAATCTTTGTAAGCCTTTTCATTCATAAATTTCTTGTTATTGCCGTTGAATAATGGTCATTATACCTTTATCATTGGGCTGATAAATTAAATGAACAGGCATGGAGAAGTGAATTAATCAACAGAATAAAAGAGGATTAACCACCTGATAACATTTTGGCGTATTAGAATGGTAAGTTTTATATTGGAATAAGAATAGGTGTGCTTCGATATATCGGCGCTGATAATTTAATGACTTAGAGACGCTAATGCTTGCATACAGTGTAGGAGAAAGTTTGATTTCTGTACCAGGGGGATCACCATCAGGAGTAAAACAAAGTACTCTTACGTAATTAAAACCTTGTAGAAGCTGATTCTACAAGGTTTTTTGTTTTTAGTGGTAAAGTGGTGAAGAGATAAGTAAGCGTAGAAAAGGGTGTGGATTCGCGTTTCTGGTTTACTTAGTTTTATTTGGGTTGACTTGTCCCTCTGATCTGAAACCTTCGAAAGGCTTCAGATCAGAGGATTTTGAGTTTCTCCCGATTTCTATGAACGCCCTTTCTTGCCGCAATCCTTGTGATATATTCATTCGTGATACAACC
>NZ_DATCVJ010000379.1:0-4106 GCF_036566945.1 Chitinophaga sp.
TATAATCCTGAACAAAGACAATCGCCGAAGGCGATCCCCTCCGCATTATTTATGCGCTGTTGCCAATACCACCTTGGCCCCCATTTCCCTGGCCACTTCCATCACATTCACCACATCTTCTACGGGAACTGATTTTTCAGCATTGATAACAATCGTAGGTTCTATCTTTTCATTACCGATAGATGGAGCCAGCGCCTGTTTCAGGTGATCAAACGGCACTTTGTTGGTACCCACAAAAAACTCACGTTTCTCATTAATACTCACTACTACCGTTTGCTTGGATTTGGTATTGCTCTTGGCTTTGGGCAACAACAGCTTAATAACATTTGGATTAGCCAGTGTGGAAACAATCAGGAAGAACAACAGCAGAATGAACAAAATGTCATTCAGTGCAGAGTTGTGCATTTCCACCTGTCTCTTATTTCGCCTGCGTAAATTCATGACACGTTGTTTTAGCGGGTTGGTTCCTGCAAAATATCGATGAATTCAGCGGATGCGCCTTCCATCTTGTTTACTACCTTATCAATCTGTGCATTCAGGTAGCTGTAGCCAATGAAGGCCACAATACCGATAATTAACCCGGATGCAGAGGTGATCATCTTAACATAGATACCACCGGCAATGGTGCCCAATGTAATATCCGATGTAATAGAGATGTTGAAAAAGGTTTGGATCATACCCGCAATCGTACCCAGAAACCCGAACATTGGTGCTATACCTGCAATAATAGACAGGATCACCAGGTTCTTTTCCATCCGGTAGATTTCCAGCTTACCCACATTTTCCATGGATTTTTCAATATTCTCAATAGGCTTGCCTATACGCTGTATCCCCTTTTCAATCATACGTGCAATAGGACCAGCGGTATTCTTGGCCAGTGAACGCGCAGACTGCATATTGCCTGTCGTGATCTGATCACGGATCATTGGCATAAAGTTATCAGGCAGTTTCCCGGCTTTTGCAATGGTGATAGCCCTTTCCACAAATACATATACAGCTACCAGTGACAGGATGCCTAATGGAATCATCAGGACACCGCCTTTCATCAGCATGTCTATCAGGTGGATCTGCGGTGTAGCCTCAGCGGTAGCGGAGATACCCTGTGCCACTGTATCTGCCTTAGGACGTAATAAAGAATCCTGTAATAATGTAATAAAACCTAACAACATGAACTATAGTTTAACGGGTGCATAAGTAGATCACTACTATAAACGGTTAAAGTAAGAAAATATTTGCGAATGTTTTTCGCATAATTTACGCCTTCTCCTCCCAAACCTGTGCCAGATATACAATTGTTTGCACCGCTTTTCGCATATCCTGTATGCTCACATATTCATGTTTACTGTGTAAGGCCATCTCCCCGGTAAAAATATTCGGGCAGGGTAATCCCATAAAAGAAAGACGGGAACCATCTGTACCACCGCGGATACTCATTCTCAGCGGCTGCACACCCGCACGGCGTATAGCTTCTGCGGCATGGGCAGTTACTTCCGGATGATGTACCAGCACTTCTTTCATATTACGATATTGCTCCGTTACTTTCAAAGTGGCTTTGGCACCATGGTATTTATCCAGCACTTTTTCCATAATACGGCGCAGGTAAGTTTCATGCGCTTCCAGGTGATCGGTTTCAAAATCGCGGATAATAAAATCTATTTCCGTTTTTTCTACTGTACCCTGTATACGAACCGGGTGAATAAACCCTTCACGGTCATCGGTCGTTTCAGGAGAAAGGCTGTCTTTCGGTAACGCATCTACGATTTCACCGGCTATTTTAATGGCGCTGATCAGCTTATCCTTCGCAGCACCAGGGTGTGCACTCACGCCATATACTGTAATTTTGGCGCCATCAGCAGAAAAATTCTCATCTTCCAGAGAACCCAATTCACCGCCATCCATGGTATAACCAAAATCTGCGGCCAGCTTTTTCATATCCACTTTTTCCACACCACGACCCACTTCTTCATCCGGGGTAAACAGGATACGGACAGCACCATGCTTTACTTCCGGGTGAGTCATCAGGTAATTGGCGGCATCCATAATCTCCGCTACACCAGCTTTATCATCCGCGCCCAGCAAGGTTGTTCCGCTGGCCGTAATAATATCATCCCCTTTTTTGCTGGCCAGATAAGGATGCTCTTTGGCCAGGATCACCACCGTTTCATCATCCGGTAAAGCAATGTCACCACCATCATACTGATGATGCACAATAGGCTTTACCCCTGTACCACTACTGTCTGAAGAAGTATCTACGTGAGAACAAAAACAAATCACCGGCACTTTTTTATCGGTGTTGGCCGGGATGGTAGCATAAACATAGCCATGCTCGTCCAGCTCTGCGTCTGTAATGCCCATTTCCTGCAATTCCTTTACCAACAGGCGGGACAGATCCTTCTGCTTTTCCGTTGTAGGGAAACTGCTGCTCATCGGATCTGATTGCGTATCTATTTGCACGTAACGCATGAAGCGTTTGTCAACCGTGTAGGAGTAATTTGTAAACATATTGCAAACCTAAGGAAAATCACCTATACACCCCTGCCGTAGATTATTCTGTTTTACCACCTCTCACAATATGTCAAAAAGTAATTTATTCTATTTTTTACATATTTTTTAAGACAAAAAACTAAATTTTATATAGATGATCGAACAAATGACCAATAATTATAGGTTTGTACAGAATAAAATACATCCTATATATGCTTACCAACATTCCAGGCTACCCTAGAATAGGCAGCCAGCGGGAACTGAAAAAAGCCTGCGAAAACTATTGGGCCGGAAAAATTTCACTGGAAAGACTGGAACTAACGGCAAGGCAGCTACGAAAAGAAAACTGGACCCTGCTGCAGGAAGCCGGTATTGACCTGATACCATCCAACGACTTCTCCTATTACGACCAGGTATTGGATATGTGCGTAACACTGGGCGTAATACCTTCCCGTTTCCAGGCATTGCGACAAACATTTGCCAACCCCAACTGTCCGGAGCTGTATTTCGCCATGACAAGGGGTTACCAGAAAAACAACTTCGATATCACCGCCCTGGAAATGACCAAATGGTTTGATACCAATTACCATTACCTGGTACCTGAATTTGAAGCCAGTCAACAATATGCACTGCATCAGCCCAAGTGCGTACAGGAATTCAAAGAAGCACTGAGTCTGGGTATTACCACCAAACCCGTACTGATCGGACCTGTTACCTTTATTTTAAGCGGTAAAATAAAAGATACCGGCCTTGGCTATACGCAGTTACTGGAAAAATTGTTGCCGGTATACATTCAGCTCCTCACGGCATTGCAACAGGCAGGCGCGGAATGGATACAACTCGATGAGCCCTCGCTGGTAACAGACCTGGAACCCGCTGTCAGAGAGCTTTATCATACCGCCTATGCCGCCATCAGACAGGCAGTGCCTGCTGCTAAAATATTACTGACTACTTATTTCGGCGGACTGGAAGACAATACAGCACTGGCTTTGCAGCTGCCGGTACAAGCCCTGCATATCGACCTGGTGCGGGCGCCCGAACAACTGGATGCGGTATTAGCAGCATTGCCGGAAGATAAACTGCTGTCGCTCGGTGTGGTAGATGGTCGCAATATCTGGAAAAATGATTACGCCGTGTCACTGGATCTTATCAACAAAGCGATCGCACAAATTGGTGAAGACCGTCTCCTGTTGGGAACTTCCTGCTCATTGCTCCATGTGCCGTATGACCTCGAAAACGAAACAGCACTGAACCCGGAAATAAAACAATGGATGGCTTTTGCCAAACAAAAAGTCGCCGAAGTAATAGCGCTGAAACAAATTGCGGCCGGTGATGACACCTTACTGGCGGCCAATGAAGAAGCGATGAACAGCCGCAAAACGTCCGGCCGTATACATATTCCGGCTGTAAAAGACAGGCTGAAAGAGATCACTACCGCCGACACCCAGCGTCATAGCATCTTCCCACACCGGCAGGTATTACAGCAGTCCGTATTACAGCTGCCGTTGTTTCCTACCACCACTATCGGCTCTTTTCCGCAAACCACGGAAATAAGACAGCTGCGCGCAGACCTGAAAAAAGGCATTATTTCCCAGGAAACATATAACGCAGATATCCGCAAT
>NZ_DATCVJ010000380.1:0-8566 GCF_036566945.1 Chitinophaga sp.
AAGGTACGCCGGAGTAGTCGAAGAAAGGAAATTCTACCGGTATTTTACCAGCCGGAATAATTTCCTCCAGGAAATTGGCATCGAATAAAATATAATAGCCAAAAGTATCTGCGCTGATATTATCCTTGCTGAATACCTGCCCCGGAAAAGTAAAGCTCAGCGTGCCCGCCCGATGCTGGAATTTTTCCAGTCCCAATTGCACATCTACACTGCCACTCAACGTAATGCTGATGCGATAGAAATCAGATTTGAGGGGACCTATGGCCGGCCGCAACCCTTCACTGGAATACACTTCAAAACCCGGAATACGTTTCGCCGCTTCCAGGTTGTTATACCCAAAATCAGAGGTGTCGTCTTCCTTGCGATGCAGGTGACGGAAGTCGTTCAACACATACTGCGGGATTTCTGGTTTGTTACTCTTTGTACGCATTTGTCTATATTCGTCTTTAAAAATAGAAAAAATATACCAATGGAGTTAAACCACCCTGCGAGCTTTTGTCTTGGGACAGGATTATACTGATTTAGATGATTTTCCAGATTTTTACTTTTTTGATTTGTAAGATTTTTAAAAGATTTTGGGAGATATGCGCGGATATTTTCGCTTATATCTCCCAAAATCTTTTAAAATCCAATACATCAGCAAATAGAAATCTGGAAAATCATCTAAATCAGTATAATCCTGTCCCAAGACAATATCCGCACAATAAAAAAGCAGCGACCATCCGATCGCTGCTTTCTAATAATATAAACAGATTGTTATCTCGCGATATCAATCTTCACTTTCTTATTTTTGATTCTTTCGTTCTTGATTTGCTCCAGTGCATGTCCTACTTTGGATTTCACTACCGCCACAAACGAGAAGAAGTCTTTCACTTCAATTAACCCGATATCTTCCTGTTTCAGGTGGGCTCTTTTAGAGAGGAAGCCTACGATATCTACTTTATTTACTTTATCTTTTTTACCGGCGCCAATGAAAATGGTGGTCCATTTTGGCTTATCGGGCAAAGTGGAAGTTTCCGGCAGTTCAATTTTTTCTACGACTTCATCCGCGAGGTAAGGCATCAGTTTTTCGTCCGGAGACAGAATCACGATGGCGGTACCACTGGCTTCCATTCTGGCGGTACGACCGTTACGGTGCGTCCAGCTATCTTCTGTATGCGGCAGGTGGAAGTGTACGATATAACGGATATTCGGGATATCGAGGCCGCGGGCAGCCAGATCGGTGGTGACCAGTACATTCACAGAACCATTGCGGAATTTGCAGAGGGCGGCATCACGTTCCTGCTGTTCCATGGCGCCATGGTAGAAGGTGTTGATGATACTTTTTTCTGACAGCATCTTGCTGGTACGTTCCACTGCTTCGCGATGATTACAGAATACAATGGTAGAACGGTTACCGAGGTAGCAGATGAGGCGAAACAGGGTTTCTACCTTATCGTTTTCGGGCGACAGCAGTTCTTTGATGGTCAGTCTGGCCACTGGTGTGCCTTCTTCCGGCAGAAAATCCAGTTTCTGTGGCTCGTTGAGGGCCAGGAACTCCGGTATTTCCACTGATTCGGTAGCAGAAGTCAGGATACGTTTTTTAACATTGGGAAGGGATTCAATAATGAAAGACACTTCCTCCTGGAAACCAAGTTCCAGTGTTTTATCGAATTCGTCCAGTATCAGCGTTTCAACGGCAGCAACGGTGATATTTTCCCTGCGGATATGATCACCCAGGCGGCCGGGAGTTCCAACAATCACTGCTGGCGGCTGTATGAGGTTATTTTCTTCTGTTTCCCTCAGGTGGCCACCATAACAGGCAGTAATTTTATAACCGGTTCCCATGAGTTTGAACACCTTCTCTATCTGAAGGGCCAGTTCGCGGGAAGGTACTACTATAAGCGCCTGCGTATTTTTATTGGCAGGGTCCAGTTGTTCCAGTATAGGCAGCAGAAATGCCAGCGTTTTACCGGAACCGGTTGCCGACAACAGAATTACATCAGCGTGTTGCTTGTTCGCGTCCACTGATGCCTGCTGCATTTCATTGAGTGAATCGATCTTGAGATTGGTAAGGATATTACCTAATGAGTATTTTTCTTTTTGCATTTGGGGGCAAAAGTACGAAGATTAACGCGGATTTTGTCTTTCTCAGGATTATACTGATTTTGATGATTTTCAAGATTTTATTTTTTATAGAATTTTAGAAGATTGGTAAAAGATTAGCGGAGATAAATGCAAATATATTCGCATTTATCTCCGCTAATCTTTTATAATCCTGTAAAAAATAAAATCTTGAAAATCATCAAAATCAGTATAATCCTGAGAAAGACAAAAAACCGCGGCATTTACGGGCACAGGTGCAGCTGATCATTGACCGGATAGCTGAAGGTGTTGGGTATTACCCATCTTGCTTTATAAATTTTCCATCCTTTTCGGGAGAAGATACTATTCCCTTTCGCATCCAGTACTTCGTCCGTCCACCACGATTCTTTGGGTCTTACGAGGAGTACCGGAAAGTCGCTCCCACCGGAAGAAACACTCTTAATGTTGGCCTGCAGCACATTTGCCTGGCTAAGTTGTTTACTAATCACATTAAACGTATATACGTTGGTGGTATTCGTCAGCCATAAGTTATTTTCACCATATACGGGGAACAGGTCATGTGCTTCTGTACCGGGTATATGGATGATGGTATCCGGTATCAGGTCGGGGGCAGCGCAATTGAAATTATAACGGAACGACCGGATGGTAGCCATGGCAGCAGACCAGAGTCTTTGCTGCCCCGCGTCCCACACTACATTGTGGCCAAAGTCGATGGCCACCTTTTTCGTATATACGCCCTCCGGGAATTGAAGCGTATCTGTTTTGAACAGCATCAGGTAATTCCCGGTACTGGACGCACTGACAATATTACCATCGGGCAATAGTTCAGCGGAATGGGTGTTGCCACCGGCATAGGCGTAGAACACCGTTTTTTTATCTGCTATCCTGATCAGGGCCACACCTCCACCGGAGGCGTTCGTCAGGATGTACTGATTATTGTATACGGCTTTTGCGTCGCTGGGGTTGCTAAACCATTTCACATGTTCCGGTTTTACGTTGGACGTTTCCGGCTTCCATTCCCAGATAACCGCACTGGTGTTAACATCTACGATCACAATCCTGTGCTGCGATTGCTCCGCCACCACCATACATTTGCTGCATGCCGCCACGGTGGCGGGTGTATCGGGTATTACCACCGGTGGTACTACTACCGGCCACACACTACTTTTGCCGAAACAGGTAACAGCGATCAAACTCACGCCCGTTAAAACATATACCAGTTTTTTCATTGTCCGTCATTATCGTTTTGTGCAAGATTGTTTTTTTGTCATCGGCCAATAGGCCATAGCCAGTGCCGGGCAACATAATTACCATCTTTTTTTCGAAATAAAAAGGAGGCTCCGGCAAAAGGGGTTTGCGGCTTTTTGTTTAATTTCAGGAGATGAAAATACCTTATATAGTACTGACGCTCGGAGCTGGCATCCTCGTATCCTGCCATCAGCAAGGGCAACAACAAAACACTGTAGTGGCAGATTCGCTACCACCTGTAGAAACCGAAAAAAAAGTGAACTGCTATGAAAAAGCTGTAGGCAGAGATACCATACAGCTCACCCTGAGCTACCAGGATAGTGTAGCCACAGGCAGACTGGTATATAATTTTTTTGAGAAAGATAAAAATGCCGGCGAGTTCAGAGGCATTCGTAACCATGAAATTATTCGTGGCAAATACGTTTTCTTCAGCGAAGGCGTGGAAAGCAGCCGGCCGGTTGTCTTTAAAGTGACGAAAGAACAGGCGTTTGAAGCGATTCCTGAAAGCTTCGATCAGCAGGGAATTCCTGTGTTCCCTGCCGACAACAGCCAGTTGAAATTTGATAGTATCCCGCTGGAATCGGGTGCCTGTAAATAGTGCGATTTTTTGTCTTTCCCAGGATTATACTGATTTAGATGATTTTCCAGATTTTGTTTTTCAGGATTAGAAAAGAATAAAAAGATTATCGAAGACCGATGAGAATCTGCTCACCAGGCTTCGATAATCTTTTTAAATCTGACAAAATCAAAAAGTAAAAATCTGGAAAATCATCTAAATCAGTATAATCCTGTCCCAAGACTAAATACTCACCTGATCTTCCTACAATGAAGCGGCCCTTGCGTGATCCGCAGCGTTTGTACCTCACCGTTAGGCTGTCTTACAAAGACAAACTGAAAATCAAATTCCGGTGTATTTGATCTAAACTGATCCGGGCCTGTCTGTACCAGGTCCGTGTCTGGCAAAGGCGTAGTAGACGATGCCATTAAGGTATGGTTGCGCACTGTAATGGTGGTAAAGGTATTCCGCATAGTGGGCAATTGGTATTTGCCGGCGTATGCCTTTAATGATTCATTGACCGCCGAAGTATCCGCTCCTACTTTCCGCCAGTCGAAAGTGGTGGATTGCATCGCTATTAATTCTACGACCTTTCCGGCTTTGTCGCGTATGAATGCAAAGCTGGAAACCGGTGTCACATTTTCTATAATAAATTTATCCGTCCCTACCGGCAACAGCTTAAAACGTCCTTCCATCGAGGCATCACAGATTAAGGTTCCTTTCTTATGGCGGATGGCGATGGTTTGTTTTCCCGCCTGGTAGGTTCCGGTAAAGCTGTCCAGCTGCTGATCGCTCATGGTGATGGCTGCCGGCGGCGCTTTTCCGAGGGCGAGCGCTTCGACTTGCGCAAATAGTTTAAAACGCCGGTTGCTGAAATCGGTTTTGTCTTCCCCTGATTTTACATTGGTTAAAATAACGGTGTACAATTCTTCCGCAGGAAAATATTTTTCCAGCGCAATAAAGCCACTTGTTTGCCCTTCATGATGAATACACTTTTTGCCGTTGACTTGATTGATAAACCATCCGTAGCCATAAACAGAAAAAGTGCCGTCGGCCAGTTTATAAGGCGTATAGGCGTGTTCCAGCGTAGCAGCACGGATTAATTTACCTGCCAACAGGGCTTCGTTCCACTTATTGAGATCTTGGGCGGTAGACAACAAATCACCACAGCCGTAGCCAATGGAGAGGGTCTGATAATCGCAATGTTCATAAAAACCATTATCCCGGGTGTATCCGGTAACCCGTAATGGCACGATCGTTTTTTCACCGGCAAAACGGGTATTCGTCAAACCGGCGGGCTGGATCACCTTTTCAGCGAGGTACTGATGATAGGGCATCCCGGTCACTTTTTCAATGATATAGGCCAGCAAGGTATAGTTGGAATTGGAGTAGCCATAGCGGGTACCGGGTTTAAACTCCAGTGGCGTTTGTTTAAAATAGTCGATGATAAATTCCGGGGTAAAATCCCGTCGTTCAATAAAGGGGATATCGCTATCTATCGCCGTGTAGTCGGTAATACCGGAAGTATGGGTTAACAAATTTTCTATGGTAATAGTAGCGCCTTTGTTGGGAAAGTCTTTCAGATATTGCTGTACACTATCCTGCAGGGAAATTTTGCCCTGCTCTATGAGCTGCAGGATGCCTACCGCCGTAAACTGTTTGGTAACAGACCCGATCCGGAACACCATATCCGGTTTCAATGGCACCTTCAATTCCAGGTTGGCGCTGCCAACAGCTGCTTCATAAATGATCTTTCCTTTTTTTGCGATCAATACTACCACACCGGGATCAGAGGGTGAAATAGCGGCGGATAAAATTGGGTCGAGCTGTTGGGCTAAATTCGTTTGTGCGTGTACGTATATCCATGCGGGCAAACATAATAACAATGACAATATCCGTTTTCTCATGTGAAATTTTTATACCTGCAAAGCTGCGTTGCAGGCGGCTATCCACATAAAAATCCATTGCTCAGATCGGGATTTGAGTAATATAAAAAGAACAGCCGGCCCCTTTTGGAGAGCCGGCTGCTGCTTATAAATAGTTATAACCACTTAGAATTTATACGATACCGTTCCGGTAAACTGGGTAGGCGGTATTGGATTAATGCTATAGTTTTCGTGTACGTAATAGTTGTAGGTATTGGTTACGTTAGACACTTTCGCCATCACGCCAAAACGTTTGAAGTTGTAGCCTGCGCTCAGATCCAGGGTAGAGAAACCAGGTACAGAGATGAGGCGGTTATAGGTTTGCGTTTGACCAATGGTGTTGTTCCATCCTGCAAAACGCTGACCGAGGTAGTAGTAACCAGCACCCACTTTCAAACCTTTCAGCTTTGTTTGCTGCAGGGTATAGAATACGCTGGCATTAGCGGTGTGGTTAGGATTTCCTACCAAACGCTCACCTGCAATAGAGCTACCTTTTACACCCGGTGTGTTTTCAATCGTCATGCTGTTATAGCTATAACCTGCAATAACGTCCAGACCTGGCAATGGATGACCGGCGATATCCAGTTCCACACCCTGGCTCAGGGTTTCACCAATCAGTGCTTTGAAGTTGGTGTTATTGTTCGGTGCGCCGTTTTTGTCAAATGGTGCGGTTTGGGTATAGTTATTATTTCTGATGCGGTAAGCAGTTACGTTTACAGATAACAACCCTTTCAGGAAATCATTTTTCACACCAGCTTCATATTGTGTGATGATAGATGGTTGCAGGTTCTGGCCATATATATCCTGTCCGCTGTTAGGTGTAAAGGAAGTAGAGTAGCTGGCAAATACCGCTGTTGTGGCAATAGGTTTGTATACTAATCCCAAACGAGGAGAAAATGCCTGATCATATCTTGATTTTCCTACTGTTTTACCACCTTTAAAGTCGTACACTACCGGAGATGCTGTTTGCAGATAAGAGTAACGGATACCTGCCATGAATTTCAGTTTTTCTGAAATGCTGATCAGGTCCTGTACATACACACCTACTCTGTTCACCGGTGCATTAGATACTGATTTCAGGGTATCGCCCGGCATATCGGTGCGACGGGGATACATAGCAGGATTCAGTACGTTGATGCTGTCGTAGATACCGGCAGTCTTATTAATAGAAGGTACTGCGTAAGCATAGGTGCCAGTCAGATATCTGTCTGCATCTACACCCGCCAGCACGGTATGTTCCAGGGAACCGGTTTTGAAAGTTCCGGTTACATCTACCTGACCGGAAAAATAATCTTCGTTGGTAGCATTAGCACCTAAAGGACGCAACAGCTTACCATCTCCTTTTGCCTGTATTCTTTCCAGGGAGTAATAATCACGTTTGTATTTAGAATAAGACACCACACCATTCAGGGCCCATTTTCCACCCAGCTTATGTCTGATATTGGCGGAAGTAGTGGCTTGCTGCGTATGTGCATAGTTCCACCCTTCACCATAGAAGGTGTTGCGTGCTACTTTATTGATAGCGGTATCACCAATAGATCCGATACCAAAATCAGGAGTGAAGTCATGCTTCAGGTAATCTGCCTGCACCAGTAACTCTGTACGCTCGCTCAGTTTGAATAAGAAAGAGGGATTGATATAATAACGTTTGGAGTGTACCTGATCGCGGTAGCTATCTGCCGTTTCGAAAGTACCATTCACGCGGTAAGCTACTTTATTGGACATTGGTCCATATACATCGAAAGTTGGTTTCAGCAGTCCGAAGCTACCAGCGCGAACGCTCACTTCTCCGCCAAAATTGAACTTAGGTTGTTTGGTGACCATGTTCATAATGGCGCCTGGGGCTACGTTACCGTATAAGATAGCGGCGCTGCCTTTCAGCACTTCTACTCTTTCCAGGGAGCTCATTTCCGGCATTGCACCAGAGTTAACGCGGGCGCCGTTTTTAAAGGTATTGGTGCTGGAAAAGCTATAACCACGGGCGTTAAAGGTTTCCTGGGTACCGGCTCTGGTAGAAGCCATATACACACCATTTATATTTTTTACCACATCGCTCATGCGCTGTGCCTGTTGATTTTCAATTACTTCGTGGCCAATCAGCGCTACTGCCTGTGGCAAATCCATCGCCGGCACCGGTAATTTACCAATGCTTACGGGTCTTTTATTGATCGTTCTGGTATGTGTTCCGTCAACCACAATCTCATTCAGCTGACTGGAAGTGGCTTCCAGTGCAAATGTTACGGCAGTTACCTGATCCGCACCTACTGTTACCTGGCTGTTCAGGGTTTTGGTACCTGTGCAGGAGATCACCAGGATGTAATTACCTGGTTTTACGTTTTTCAAGGCAAATTCTCCGTCTTCGTTGGTAAGGGTACCTTTCTTGGTGTCCTTTAATCCAATGGTGACAAATGCCGCCGGATGTCCGTCTGCTGAATTGATTTTCCCTTTAATAGTACCAGTTTGAGCAAGTACGGTGAGGTTGATGAATACCAGGCTAATGATAAAATAAAAGTGCTTCACTACAGTAATTTTGTGCAAAGAAACGTTAAAGCGGGCTGCGGGGATGATCGGATCGGGAAAACGATTTACGCAATCGGGAAAAAAGCGTGCGAATTTTTGTCTTTCTCAGGATTATACTGATTTAGATGATTTTCCCGATTTTGTCTTTGTCCAGGATTATACTGATTATACTGATTTTCCGGATTTTGTCTTTCTCAGGATTATACTGATTATACTGATTTTCCAGATTTTG
>NZ_DATCVJ010000381.1:0-1901 GCF_036566945.1 Chitinophaga sp.
ATGGTGATTTTGTGGAGAAGTGCATTTTGTCCGCGCTTAAGAATGACGACCCGGTTTATGTTGTAGGCGTTGCGTTTTATGCCGGGCGCAAACGTATTAGTGACATAGCGCGGTATCTTCAGAGAGTCGCTCCTTGGTTAACCCGAAAGCAGGCGGAAGACCGGGTGAGGTGGTGTGTATCACATTTTAGCAGTGCGGTTTTTCTGTCGATGAAAGCTGAGATAAAAAGGGTCCGTGAAAATAAACCTTGAAAACAGGTAAAAATAGTCGATAATTCAGTCATGCTTGGCAGAGCTGCACCGTGATGGCAGTGATAATAAGCAACAACAATTTGAAACCTCGCTTTGGCGGGGTTTTTTATTATCTGACGATCCTGCGCGGCCTCCCTGGCTGTCTGGTTTCACGATATGCAGAAGGCCCACGCTAGCGCGTGGGCTTTTTGCTATCTGGAGTTTTCCCATGAAAAAAATGATTACCGTCTTGTCTGGCGTTGTTATCGCCTGCGCGCTATCCGGCTGCGTTAGCGGAGCGCTGCATACGCAGCAAGAAAAAGAACGTTCTGCGCTGAGCAATAAACAACAGGCAGACCGAGAGGTTGATCGCTCTGAAAAAGCGCTGGTGGTTTCTACTGCTGTCACAGCCGACGCTGCCCATCGGCTGAAGCTGGCGAAGCAAAAACAGGCGGGCGCGAATACTGAGCTGCAAAGCGTTCTGTTCCCGACCGCTGACGTATCGTTTTAATCCACGGAGATAACATGGATTTTAAAAACTTATCTGAATTGGGCCAGGCGCAAGCGTGCATAGCACTGTCGCAATTAATTGCTACGAATGGATTTAACCTAAGCGAAGAAAAAGCAAAGGATCTCGGGGTGCGGGTAGCCCAGTCGTTTATTGCGATGGAGAGCTATGACGGCGCTCCTGACGATGAAAGAAAGCGAAAGGATTAATGCCCTACGTTTTGCATGATTTTTTCGTAATTCACATTCAACACCGACAACTAATTTCACAGTGAAATAACGATATCCATATGAAAAAGAAAAACAGGCGTCTGTTAATCAACGGGCTGCTGGTGGCCGCTATTGCATCGATGGCCGCCTGTTCTGCAGTGTCGTTCACCCATGTCAACGGCGCGAAAGGCCAGGGGGTTACTAACGCAGAAGTGCAGCCAAACAATACGGTAGTCGTGACGTATCCGAACGGCTCCGCGTGCATCGATACCAACCCCGGCGAAAGCCAGGTCTGCAAAGGAAACTGATATGCGAACGCTGATGCTGTGTCTGGCGTTGTCGTGTTTGCTCACCGGCTGCGTGTCTCAGCGATACCTCGGCGTGCAAATCAGTTCAACGGACCAGATGAGTTTTACCCGCGTGCTGGTGAACGGCAATGCGGTAGTGGTTTGCCAGGTAGGGGAGTAATTATGTCCATAGAAAAACCAGCCCGTACTCTGGGCGAACAATCCGGCGGCGGGGGAACTGTGACGGTCGCCGGGATCACCGACGCAACGTACCTCGGCAAAGACATTCTGCTGACGGTCGATGTGCCGACACTGCTTGCGCTGATATCGGCGCTGGGTTCCAGCGGCGACCAGGTCCTGGACGGAAAACTTCAGCTCAACCACCAGTTGGTGCTTAAGTCCGTGCAGCAGACGGATGCCAACGTTATCGCGTTCTATTTTGGCGAGGATGACGGAGTAATTGACGTCGCTATCAAGGCAACCGGTACTGTCGACAATCGCGGCCAGATCGCGATTAGCGTCCGTGACGACACCGGAAACCTGATAAATGCGCTGACGGTGGACGGGGCCAGCAAAGCCGTGCTGTTCCAGCCTGGCTACAAAGTTCATATCGGTAACAGTGCGGTGGACATCAGCAAAATCACGCCGTTCGGCGGCCAGCTGCTGG
>NZ_DATCVJ010000382.1:0-7714 GCF_036566945.1 Chitinophaga sp.
TACGGGACGTAGAATTTTTTCTTTACAGATTGACTAAACTTTATGCTTAAAATTTCCACTAATCCCCCAAGTTTTCAACTTGATCCGTTTTCAACTTGATCCTACAAAAACATGTATCGTATTGAATACAAATAAAAAAGGCATCGTTTTGAACGATGCCTTTAAAGTATCAGTGCAATCTTATTGCAGTGTAGCGAGATCGGGAGTTGAACCCGAGACCTTTGGGTTATGAATCCAACGCTCTAACCACCTGAGCTACCTCGCCTTTTTTCTCCATCCGGACCGCTGTAACTACTATCAGTAGCGCCTGCTGCGCCAAAACGGGAGTGCAAAGATAACGGCTTAAAAATGAAAATTCAAAATGTATCCAACGTTTTTTTATAATTTTTTTTAAACAGTGCCGTCAGGAGCGGGTTTATCCCACTTTTTTAGCAGCGCTTCGTCGATGGATCTTACGTGCAGATCCTGCTGTGGATAAGGTAATTCGATGCCTGCCTTGTTCAGTGCGTCATAAATAAACGTGAGTACATCGCTTTGTTGGGAGCCGGCGTTATCCAGGTCGGCAATCCAGAAAAAGACCCGGAAATTGATGGAGCTGCTGCCAAATTCGTATAACAGTACCAGTGGGGAGGGGATAGTGAGTACGTCTTTCCGGTCCACAAAGGCAGATTGTATAATATCGGTCACTTGTTTTACATCGCTGCCGTATCCTACGCCAAGGGTGAAGGTCACGCGGCGGCGCCGGTTGGTTCTGGTCCAGTTAATCAGCTGTTGGGAGATGAGGTCGCCATTAGGGACAATAATTTCCGAGCCGTCGTAGGCGCTGATTTTGCTGGAGCGGATGCCAACTTCCTTTACAACGCCGGAGCGGGTGCCCAGTTCTATGACATCACCCACTTCGAGGGGTTTCTCAAAAGCGAGAATAATACCTGATACCAGGTTGTTGACAACATTTTGCAGGCCAAAGCCAATACCTACGCCCAGGGCGCCGATCACGATGGTGAGTTTATCCATAGGGATGCCGGAGGCGGCAAATGCCAGCAGTACGCCGCCGGCCAGCACCGCAAGACGGAGCAGCAGGAGGGCAGACCCCAATTTTGTTTTCTTGGAGGGGGTGGCACTTTGGCCCGTGTTGCCAAACATATAGGCGATGAGCTGCGAAGCAACGGTGGCTACCCATATCACCAGTATGAAAATGATGATGCTGCTGAAAGTAAAGTCGGAGTTACCGATTTTATGCCGCGAAGAAAGAAAGTCGGTGATGGCTTCATAAATAATATCGTATAAATAAAGGTTGCGGGCAACGATGACCAGCCAACCTACACCAGCAAGGATGGTCAGAAATGTTCTCAGTTTTCTTTGTACATCCTGGTAGTCCATGAAGGAGATGAAGGTGCTGGAATCTTTATTGGCTTCTACCTGTAGGTATACGGCTTCCATCAGTATTTTCACCAGTGCAAACAGGCTAAGGGCCATAACGGTATTCACAACCGCGCTGGAACCTATTACTTTGGCAGTCCCTACTCTGGCAAAGAGCACGAGCAGCAGAGAAAATGTGCTGGTGATCAAAAATAACTTCAGCATTAGCCGGGTATATTTAGGCTGCACAAACGTGGTGACCGCCGACTCTTTTAGTAGTCGGTAGGCAAGTCCAATAGAGAGGATGGCGCCAATCAGTAAACCCCATTGCTCGGTATAGGTGACTTCTATCAGCAGGTTATTGAGGCAGTAAATGAATAATAAGCCTACCAGGAGCAGCCAGTTTTTGAATAATGTTTTAGGGAGATGAGCACGGAAGATGATGGTCAATGCTGCTGCGGCCAGTAGCCAGGTAATTTCTGTAAAAAGAATAGGGTAGCGTACCGATAGTACCGCCGACAGTGTAGTAATAAATACAACGATGCTGGCTACGGGAAAGCGGTATACATATTTTGCATGTTGCAATATCGTTTCTCCTTCTTCCTCCGTATGATTTTGACGGATTCTTCTGATATTGTTATATATCCACCACGAAAGCAGTATGGCCAGTAGCAACCAGATAAAAAACACCGGCCATTGGATAGAAAAAAATATGGCCATCACCTTTGTGCTTTTATGCAGGGAGTTCTTTAGCACCGGGAAAAATTCCAGGGGATGAACACTGTCGCGGTGGGGATTCCAGAGGTAGCGGTAATCGCGTACAAACATATTGGCAGAATACTGCTCCAACCGGTAGTCCATGTCCTCATATAAATTCGAAACATCTATGTACCGGTTGGCGACTTTATTTTGCAACAACCCTATTTTAATGAGGTTATATTTATCGGCGCTGTCTACAGCGCGGAACTTGAGTGCCAGGTTGGTTATTTGCCCCAGGTAAAAGCCATACAGCTCATCTTCTGCGGGGATGTTTCGCATGGCGGTATCATTCCGGAGAGAATGAATGGTGTCGTTGATGTTAACGAGTTTATCGTAATACGAGAAGAGGGTACTTTGCCAGGAGGTGAGTCGGCGTTGTAGCTGTTCCAGCATTACTTTGTTGGTATAAATATCATTGATGTTGGGGGTGCGACCCAAACTGGCAATATTATATTTAACGAGGGCAATAGAGGTATCAGTCAGGGAAAAACCCGCGGTGATGCGGGAGGTGTCGAATCCACGCTTGAGTGAACTCATTAGGTCGTTCAGCATCAGCGTGTAGCTTTCTACGCGGTTAATCAGGATAGCTACGGCGGTATCAGATTTTTTTATACGATTGGTATCTTTCGCCAGTGCCGCAAGATTTTTCCGGATGGTGGCGCTGTCTATGGCTACGAGATGAATGGTGTCTGTCTTTTTTTTCTGCGCCGCCGTGGAAAGACTGCCGCTGATAGCGGTCAGCAGTAATATGATCTGTAGCAAAAATGGTTTAACCTTCATGAACATATGAAATGAAAATGGGTAATCCTTACTCAGGAACATTTTTTCCGCCTAAATGTTCCTGAATTTAAAACTTTTAAGCGGCAAGACCGTTAAGTTTTCCGAATTCGGTTGTTTACTTTTGCTCAGTACCTAATTCCGCAGTATTTTGTAGGTAATTGCCGGACCCTGAAAACTAGCTTATGAACAGAGAAATGCTCGTTACCGCATTAAGAAAGGACCTCGAACCCTGGGATATAGTAGTGATTGGCGGTGGGGCTACGGGGTTGGGAACCGCCCTGGAGGCGGTTACAAGAGGTTACAGGACCTTGCTGCTGGAGCAGGTGGATTTTGCAAAATCCACGTCCAGCAAAAGTACCAAACTGGTACATGGAGGGGTACGCTATCTGGCACAGGGCGATGTATCGCTGGTAAGAGAAGCCAGTGTGGAAAGGGGTTTGCTGGCTGCCAATGCGCCCCACCTGGTGCGTAATCTCGCATTTGTTATTCCTACTTTTAATTTCTGGGAGAATTTAAAATACACCATTGGCCTCAAAATGTACGATTGGCTGGCAGGACGTCTCAGTCTGGGTAAGTCGGTGCATATTTCCAGATCAGAAACGTTGGAGCGATTGTCTACCCTCAAACAGGATAAACTCGCCGGGGGCGTATTGTATCACGATGGCCAGTTCGATGATAGCCGCCTCGCCATCAACCTGGCGCAAACCATTGCAGATAAAGGAGGAACCGCACTGAATTATATGCGGGTCACCCACCTGCATAAAGATGCCGGAGGAAATATCAGCGGTCTAACGGTAAAGGATACACTAAATGAAGGAGACAATATCCACCTCAATACAAGGGCGGTGATTAATGCTACCGGTGTTTTTGCGGATGATATTCTGGAGATGGATAACCCACAGGCACCTAAGTCTATTGCGGCCAGTCAGGGCGTGCACCTGGTGCTGGACAGTGAGTTTCTCCCGGGTCACAATGCATTGATGATCCCTGCTACCAGCGATGGGAGAGTGTTGTTTGTAGTTCCCTGGCACAATAAAGTGGTGGTAGGAACTACGGATACACCAGTCAATCATATCAGTCTGGAGCCAAGGGCGCTGGAAAATGAAATTGAATTCATTCTCAGTACTGCCGGGCAATACCTTTCCCGGGCACCGCAACGCTCCGATGTGCGCAGCGTATGGGCCGGGCTTCGCCCGTTGGCGGCCGCCAAGGCAGAAGGGCATAAAACCAAGGAAATCTCCCGCAGTCATAAAATTATTGTTGCTAAATCAGGGCTTATCACTATCATCGGAGGGAAATGGACTACCTATCGCCGCATGGCAGAAGATGTGGTGCATAAACTGGAAGAAGTATTACGCTGGAAGGAAACCACCACCGCTACACCGCACCTCAAAATTCACGGGGCGGCAAATAATGTAAACTGGGACGATCCCTGGTATTTCTATGGTAGCGATGTATTGCATCTTCACCAGATGGTGGCCCGTCAGCCGGACTTGCAGGAAGAACTGAGCCGGGAATATCACATCATTAAAGCACAGGTGGTATGGGCCGTGAGAGAAGAAATGGCCCGTAATGTGGAAGATTTTCTGGCCCGTCGTACCCGCCTGCTTTTCCTCGATGCCAAAGAGGCAATACGTATAGCCCCTGCCGTAGCCAGGATTATGGCCACAGAATTACATAAAGATGAACACTGGGTAGCTACACAAATCAGTAGCTTCGAAGCAGAAGCAAATGGGTATCTGCTGGTGGAAGCATAAAGCAAAAAGCATAAAGCAAAAAGCCATCGAAGCGAATGATGAACAAGCAGAATATCCGCTAACGTCATCCGCTTCGATGGCTTTTTGCTTTATGCCTTAAGCTTTTTGCTTACTTCCAAACAAACTTCTCAGCTGCTGGTTTTACCCTTCTTCCCGGTTGCGCAGGCTCGTCTGTATAACCGAGATAAAAGAAACCAAGTACCAGGTCTTCATCTCCCAAACCCAGATAATCCTGCATGGCAGGGTGGTAGGTCATACCGCCGGAACCCCAGTAAGCGGCAAGGTTAAGGGCAGTAGCGCCCAGCCAGATATTTTCTACCGCACAGGATACGGCAGCAATTTCTTCTATTGCCGGAATCTTTGGGTTATTGCCTCTTTTCATGCAAATCGCCAGCACATGGGAAGCAAGGTTGCCCTGATTTTTCAGTTTATCGTAATTGCCCAAAATGTATTTGTCGGCAGGCGTATATTGTTTGTACAGATCTGCATGATCCGAACAAAACTGCTGCACTTTATCGCCGCTGTACACTACAAAGTACCATGGCTCCGTATAGCCGTGGGTGGGAGCCCAGTCGGCCAGTTGCAATAATTGTTGTACAGTTTCATCTGCTATCTTTTTGCCATTCATGCTGGTGGGTTTCACCGTACGACGCGCTGTTATTACTTGCTCCACAGCTATGGCTAATGTTGTTGTAGCTATCATAATATTGTTTTTATTTTCCTGTTTCCAGGCGAGCCTTCATGTCGGCCGGTAACTTCGCGATCTTACGAAGATGGTAATCAAAACAAATCATGCCGGTTTTGGCTTCGGCAATCGTAATCGTTTGTGCATTCCTGTTAGTAGTGATGCGATAAAATAATTCAAAGCCAAAGGCATTGAATTCTCCCGCTGCGATGGCTACTTCAAAAATATCTCCATGAAATCCTTCTCCTTTGTACGCCACGGCCACATCTGCCATAATCAGGCCTTTGCCGGCTTCGTGATCCAGCTCTTTATAACCAATGCTTTGAATAAACTGAATCCTTGCTTCGTGCATGATAGACAGTATCGCATCGTTGCCTACATGGTTGCCGTAATTAATGTCCTGTATGCGTACCGGTACCTGTATACTAAAAGGAAATACTGCTGGTAAATCTATCTTAATCCTTGCCATTACTATTTTTTAGGGAGATGCTAAACGTTTGTTGTTTGTTTCAGAAAGGCTACGAATTTTGCGAAGGCCCTGGCCCGGTGACTGTATTTATTTTTTTCTGTCAGGTCCATTTCTGCAAAAGCCCTGGTTTCACCTTCAGGAACAAAAATGGGGTCATATCCAAATCCTTTTCCACCTGTTGCTGCTGTGGTAATATGACCGTTACTCACCCCTTCAAACTGATGTTCTTTACCATCCAGGATCAGGGAAATCACGGTGCGGAATTGTGCACTGCGATCAGTTTGTCCTTCCAGTTCTGCTAATACTTTTACAATATTGTCGGCTGCTTCCTTTTGTTCACCGGCATAGCGGGCAGACAAAACACCCGGCGCTCCATTGAGGGCATTAATTTCCAGCCCGGTATCTTCTGCAAAACAATTCTCTCCGGTCATCTGGTGAATGGTCGTCGATTTTTCGGTGGCATTGGCTTCCAGGGTATCGTGTGGTTCCGGAATGTCAATGTCTATCCCGGCTTCCAGCAGGGTGATGATCTCAAACTGATCTCCCAGCAGTGACCGGAACTCTTTTACTTTGTTTTGATTGTTGGTAGCAAATATCAATTTCATATTAGTCGGATGAGAATGCGGTTTATTGTATTAAATGCCTAATAATTGTTTTAATCCTGCCCATAATCTGGCTTTCAGTACTTTATCACTGCCAATGAGCGCCAGTTCATCGGAAAACAGCAGGGTAGTTCCATTTACGGTAACCAGCTGATAAAGCGGAATATCATTGAGCCCAAGTTGTTCCGGTGCAATCCCAAATACAACGCTCCGTTCTATCTTCACTGCTGCCTGCCAGTCAGGAAATGTCAGGGAAGGGTGGTGCAACACGTTCAGAAGCGATACATCCTGCATGCCTAGTTTACAGGCATTTAATATATTGGTGAGGAGGTTGAATAATTCTTCGTTTAAATACGCTTCGTTTTCGTTTTGTATGAAGAGCGCAATGTTTTTTTGATTTTCTCCTAAATATTTGACTTTGGGCACCACTTTTTCCGCGACCTCAGCCGGCATGCTTTTCCCGGGAATGATTGGCTGGGTAAAGATTTTAGCCAGAAAATAAGGATCCAGTTGGAATTGCTCAAGCGACATATTTATTATCGTTTTATTTAATATGAAAACCCCGGCTGGGGAAAAATCAGTTTATTTGCACAGCCGGACCCGTAAGGTTTCGGCGGCACAGCGATTAAAAATGTAAAAATATTGAGATAAAATTGATTAACCATGATGGTAGATAAATCAACAGTTAAGGAAGAGGCACTAAAGAAGATCAAAGTCACCGGAACTACGCAAAGCAGACTGAGTGAAGTGGATTTCAATAACCTGGCATTTGGTAAAATGTATGCCGACCATATGCTGGTGGCCGATTTTGATGGCGAAGAGTGGGGAAATGCCGAAATTCTGCCTTTTCAGAACCTGTCTGTAAGTCCTTCTAACGCCGCCTGGCACTACGGGCAGGCGATCTTCGAAGGCATCAAAGCCTACAAAGATCCTCAGGGCAAGCCTATGATCTTCAGGCCATATGATAACTACAAACGCTTTAATACCTCCGCCGAAAGAATGGGAATGCCCCAGGTACCTGAGTGGCTGTTCATTGGCGGTATGGATATATTAATAGATATGGACCGCGACTGGGTTCCTACCGGCGCCGGCTGTTCTCTTTACCTGCGTCCTTTTATGATTGCCGCAGATGAGTTTATAGGAGTACGCCCTTCCGATACTTATAAATTCGTCATTATTAACTCTCCTTCTGGTCCTTATTTTAATAAACCTATTAAATTACTGGTACAGGATAAATATGTACGGGCTTTCCCGGGCGGCGTAGGCTACGCCAAAGCTGCCGGCAACTATGGCGGTACCATGT
>NZ_DATCVJ010000383.1:0-4811 GCF_036566945.1 Chitinophaga sp.
AATACTGTATGAACACAATCGGTACTACACACAGGGCAAATATCAGCATAGACACTTTACGCGCCCTGAAAACAGGCCATCCGCTTTTAATAAGATGGGAAGATAACCAACCACCTCCAATGCTACCAAAACTGGTAATAGAGTATATGATAATAATAGGCAATCCCAGACTGGATTTCATGTTAACGTGGAAAATGGATTCCAGGTAACCAGGCAACCAGAACAGAAAAAACCACCATACCGGATCTGTCAGTAATTTACCAAACACGAAAGCCCAGGTTTGTCTGATACCCAGCAGCTTAATCCATTTTACCGGTTTAGGCTTTTCTTCTTCTACTTCCTGATCAGAATGGATATGATCATATTCTGCTTTGGATAATTTTTTATGACGACTGGGTATTTCATATAAAAACCACCAGAATATCAGCCAGATAAATCCAATGGCACCGGTCCATACAAATGCATTTCTCCAGCCATGATTATTCGCCAGCCAGTATACCATCAAAGGCCCTACTACCGCCGCAATATTAGACCCGGAATTAAAAATCCCGGTCGCAAATGCCCGCTCTTTCTTGGGAAACCACTCTGCCGTGGCTTTAATAGCCGCCGGAAAGTTACCCGCCTCACTAATTCCCAGTACCGATCTTACTACGCCGAAGCCCAGTGTAGAACGTACCAGCCCATGCGCCATAGCCGACAAACTCCATACTACCACAGAGACTGTATATCCCAGTTTGGAACCAATTTTATCTACCAGCGCACCAAAGAAAAGCAAACCCACAGCATAGGAAGCGGAAAATGCCATCACCAGGTTACTATAATCTTTCTCTGACCAGCCAAACTCGGTGGATAGATCGGTTTTCAGTAATCCTAATATCTGCCTGTCTATATAATTAATCGTCGTAGCTACAAATAATAGCGCGCATACCCGCCAGCGATACTTACCTAAAGTTGTGGAATTCATTCTAATTGGAATTTATAGAAAGTTTAAGTTACTTCATCGCCCTGAGAAATGCAAACGTTTGCACTATTTTATCTTTCAGCGCGCCCCAGTCCTTACTTTCAATCAGAGACTTGGATAATAAATTGGAACCCATTCCCACACAAACAACACCAGCATCAAACCAGCTGTCCATGCTTACCTGTGTTGGCTCTACCCCGCCGGTTGGCATAAATTTCAGTTGCGGAAACAAAGGTTTGATAGCTCTTACATAACCAGGCCCCAGCACGTTACCAGGGAACAGTTTCACCAGTTTGGCCCCGTTTTTTTCCGCCACAGAAATCTCTGTCGGCGTCATACAACCAGGAATCCAGAGTATATTTTCAGATTTGCAATAAGCGGCTGTTTCAGGATCGGTAACCGGACATACGATAAAGTCCGCTCCTATACCTGTATACACCGCTGCATCTGCCGCATTTTTGATAGTACCAATTCCCAGGTACAAATCGGGCATCGTAGCCAGTTTCTTATCTCTCAGAATAGCGAAATTTTTACGTGCATTTTCTCCCCTGCTGGTAAATTCAAATACCCGCAACCCGCCATCATAACAGGCTTGCAGCACTTCCAGGCAGATCTCTGCATCATCGTGATAAAAAACAGGAATAATCCCGGTTTGCTCAAATGCAGCTATAATTACTTCAGGACTTGGTGCCATATACTATATCAATTTTATAATGTCTTCAGCGGAAGTGGTATTAAAATCTCCCTTCACAAAAAATTTGGAATAGGCCGCAGCGGCAGCATAAGAAATGATCTGCTGATCATCCAATCCCTGCAGCTGTGCGTGTATGAGTCCGGCCATGAAACAATCGCCACTGCCTACCCTGTCTACCACGTCGTGGGTATCGTATTCGCGCGAAATGCTCACCTGCCCGGCGTTATAATAAAAAGCATAATAACGATTATGCGTAGTTGCATCACTGAAACGGAACGTAAATGCCACCCGCGTGCAACGGGTAAATCTTTTCGTTATTTCAGCTGCCACCAGCTCCGCCTGTTGCACGTATACCGCCTTGGTATTGGCTTCCAGCCCAGCTACGTCCAATGTGGTATCCAACATATTGTTAGCCGCCCAGATATTTCCCATGATCACATCGCAGTATTGTACCAGTTCCGGCATAATATCCACCGGCTTTTTACCATACTGCCATAACTTACTGCGGTAGTTAAGATCTGTAGATATCGTCATGCCTTTGCGGGTAGCCGCCTGCAATATTTCTTTGCAAATTTCCACCGCATCCGGGTTCAGTGCAGGCGTAATAGCACTCCAGTGAAACCATTCGGCATCGCCCAGCAAGGCGTCCCAGTCTACCGTGCCCGGAACAATCCTGCTAAAAGAAGACCATGCCCTGTCATACACCACTTCTGCATGTTTCAGGTCACTGCCCTGCGCCAGGTAATAAATACCTATCCGCTCGCCACCCCATAACATCCTGTCGGTATGAATACCCCGGTTGCTCAATTGCTGCAATACGTCTCTTGACAATCCATTTTCAGGTACCTTGCTGATGTAGGCTACTTCTGTGCCCCAGTTGGCCAGCGCCGCTGCTACGTTGGCTTCAGCCCCGCCCACATAAATGGCTGCGGTGTTTTGTGACAGCTCTGGCGACAGACGCAATAATATCTCTCCGAATGTGATAACTTTTACCGGCTTCATTAGAATCCAAAATATGCTTTTGCGTTATAATAACAAATGTCCTGTACCATTTTCCCTAACCAGGCCATGTCATTTGGCAACTCGCCATTTTCCACATCCTTTCCGATCAGGTTGCACAAAATACGGCGAAAATATTCATGTCGGGAATAAGATAGAAAACTTCTGGAATCTGTTAACATACCAACAAAACGACTCAATAATCCCATGTTACTCAATACGTTCATCTGTTTTTCCATACCATCTTTCTGGTCCAGAAACCACCAACCGGATCCGTATTGTATTTTACCGGGAACGGTTCCGTCCTGGAAATTACCTGCCATGGTAGCAAATACTTCGTTGTAGGAAGGGTTCAGGTTATAGACCACCGTCTTCGCCAGCTTATCTTTCTTATCCAGTGCGTCAAAAAATGCACTCATAGCTTCTGCCACTCTCCAGTCACCAATAGAATCTACACCGGCATCAGCTCCTACCCGCTGCAGTAAGCGGGAATTGTTATTACGGATAGCGCCTATATGAAATTGCTGTGTCCAGCCCCTTTCCTGGTTCCAGCCGCAAACAGCCAGCAATACAGCCGTTTTAAATTGCGCATTTTCATGCGGTGTAGCTGCGGTATGATGACGGGCATTATTAAAAATCGTATCCAGTTCCTTGTCGCTCGCCGGTGTAAAATAAAAGGTGCTCAACCCATGATCACTCAGCCGGCACCCTGCTTCATGGAAGTAAGTGTGGCGACTTTGCAGCGCAGACAGCAAATCCTCAAACCGGCTAATATCTTTATGCAATACCTCCGACAGCTTATCCACAAAACTGTTGAATATCTCCGGATTATCTACCGCCATGGCCCTGTCCGGGCGGAAAGTAGGCAGCACGCGCGTACCGAAAGGCCGGTTGGCAATCGTCCGGTGATGCTCCAGTGAATCAGCCGGATCATCTGTGGTACAAAGTACATCTACTTTGTAATGTTGCAGCAATGTTTGGGTAGACAATCCCGGTAGCTGTGCATTGCAATCGCGGTATATTTTTTCAGCCGTCTTTTCACTGAGCAATTCCGTGATCCCAAATGGATTTTTCAATTCCATATGCGACCAGTGATACAGCGGATTACGCATGGTATAAGGCGCCGTGGCCGCCCAGTGACGGAATTTAGTAAAGTCATCCGCCGTTCCGGTAATGAACTCTTCTGCCACCCCGTTGGCACGCATAGCACGCCATTTATAATGATCCCCTTTCAGCCAGATGGCATACAGGTTCTCAAAAGTTTTATTACCGGCAATTTCATCAGGTGGCAGATGATTGTGATAATCAATTACCGGCATGGAAGCAGCGTAATCAAAATATAATCGTTTAGCCGTTTCCGTTTGCAATAAAAAATCTTCGGATAAAAACTCCTTCATAACGAATGACTATTTTTTTTGAAGTTGCGATTGAATAAGTCCTTTTACCCCTTCACTTTTCAGGGTGGTCAACAACGAAGCTACTTCGGCTGCAAAACCAGGAATAGCGGTAAGATCAGTTTCCCATAAACGCGGATCGCTGCAAATACCAGCCACCATGGTGGAGATATCAGCCTGATCGCGCCACCAGGCCGCAAAAACCGGCGCATTATCGTCTGTAATAACGTATTCTTCGTTCCCCCGGCTGCCAAAGTATTTACCATTCTCTTCTCTTGCCGGTTGCAGGAATAACAACATGGCAGCAAATCCCAGACACAAATGCGGCGGCAATGCCTGATACTTTTCATGGTAACGAATCAATGTACGCACATTGCGGGCATTCATCTTCGAACTTTCCTGGAAAGTTATACTGATCAGTTTATGCGCTATAAACGGATTGGCGAAACGATCCAGTACATCTGTAGCAAATGCAGTAGCCGTAGGACAGCTATCAGCAATGGTAGGCAGTATTTCTTCCAATACTACCGCACGGAAAAAATGACGCATATATTCGTCCTGCATGCACTCGTATACGGTGTTCAGGCCCGACAGGAAAGCCAATGGCACTGCGGCCGTATGACTACCATTCAGCAACCGCAGTTTTTGTTCGCGGAACGGGGTAATGCTATCTGCAATCAGCATTCGGTCATCTCCCTTATAGAAAGATAATACCTCGCGAACATATTCATTTCCCTCAATAGCCCATAACAGGTATGGCTCT
>NZ_DATCVJ010000384.1:0-2963 GCF_036566945.1 Chitinophaga sp.
TTTGGCCGGTACTGCCCTTGTGGGAAGTGTATTTTATACCCGGTATTTGCAGGTTCACCTTCGCGATTTCCGGCGCTTTAGGCTGGCAGCCGGTGAATACTATTCCTCCCAGTACGAGTCCAATAAAGGTCTTTTGCCAAAAAGCAGTAGAGGAGTTAGTATCAGATTTAAATAGCATATTCCGGGAATTTTGTATGTAATAGAAAAGACCTAAAAGTAATAAAATAAACAGCGGTAACAGGTATGCTTAAACAATTTATGAGAAGCAATAGACAATATCTGATAACGCTGTTAAAAAGATATGCTGATATTATAATGATTTTTGTTTAAAAGGTGGACGGACCCTAACTTTGCGGCCCATGGAAAAGCAGCTACCCTTATCATTTGATAATACGGCTATTGCGTTTGAGGCAAAGACCGACAAAGCACTGAAAAAAGCCAATTTTCTCTTTAGCAATATAGGGAAACCATGGCTGGTAAAATTCGGTTCAGTGATGACACCCATCGCATTTAAACTGCGACTTCCTATAAAAGGAATTATCAAAAACACCATTTTCTCACAATTTTGTGGCGGAGAAAGCCTGGAAGAAGCAGCTACTACAGCATTGCAGCTGGGCAACTATCATGTAGGCGTAGCTCTCGATTATGGCGTGGAAGCCATGGAAGGAGAACATAGCTATGATGATGCGGTACCAGAATTTATCCGGGCCATCCAGTACGCTGGCAGCAGACCGGATATTCCTTTTATTGCCATTAAAATAACCGGTTTCGCCCGGTTCGACCTCCTCGAAAAAGTACACCGCAAAGAAACCCTGTCTGCTGCAGAGCAGGAAGAATATACCCGCGTACGTAATCGCATATATGCCATTGCCGAAGCCGCCGCCAGGCATAATGTAGCGGTATTGGTAGATGCGGAAGAATCATGGATTCAGAACCCGGTAGACAGTCTCACCGACGAGATGATGTCTTTATTCAACAAAGGAAAAGTAATTGTATATAATACTTTCCAGATGTACTGCCACGACCGTTACAACTTCCTGCAGGTATCACTGCAAAAAGCAGAAAAAGAAGGCTATCTGCTCGGAGCTAAGTTAGTTCGTGGTGCATACATGGAAAAAGAAAATAAACGCGCTGCGGAAAATAATTATCCTACACCAATACAACCCAGTAAAGCCGCCACCGATAAGGATTATGATGCGGCAGTAACATTCTGTCTGAACAACCTGGATAAGCTGGCGGTATTCATTGGTACACACAATGAAGATAGCTGTATGCTGGCCGCCCGCATGCTGGATGCAAAAGGGATTCCCCACAATCATCCGCATGTAAGCTTCTCCCAGTTGCTGGGCATGAGTGATAACATCACCTTTAACCTGGCACATGCCGGCTATAACGTTAGTAAATACCTGCCATACGGCCCGGTAAAAGAAGTAATGCCTTACCTGCTTCGCAGGGCACAGGAAAACACTTCTATCGCCGGACAAATGGGCCGCGAACTGGCGTTGATCAGAAAAGAAATGAAGAGAAGAGGAATGTAGGAAATAGCTATTAGCTATTAGCTTTTAGTAAAAATGCAGCGAAGAACATAGTATATATGTTTCTATTCGCTGCATTTTTACTAAAAGCTAAAAGCTAATAGCTATTCGCTGCATTTTTACTAAAAGCTAAAAGCTAAAAGCTAACAGCTATCTAAATATTGCTCTCACTCTGAGGCAGCGGATATTTCTCCCACACATCATCATCTGGTCTGTCTTTAGGCAATGTTCCCAACAGATTATATCTCCTGACATCAATCCAGCGATGTCCTTCCATGAACAGGGAGTAGCGCCTGTTAAACAACAACTCTGTAATCAATGCGGCCTGTGTGATACCACCGGCATAAGGAGTCAGGTTATGTGCCGTCCGTATCCGGTTGATAGCTACAATAGCATCCGGCAACGCATTCAGCTGAATTTTCGCTTCTGCATAAATCAGGATCAGTTCTTCATTACGGATAATGCTCACCGATGAATTAGGTGAACCCCAGATGATCACATCGCGGTTGCCGGTTAAACCTCCCTGGCTTGCAGAGGAAGTACGGGGCGCTGTTTTCAGATCTACCCGATCATCACCTGGTATCCTGTCATTGAAAAAGCTGGGATGTGATGCCCTTACTTCTCCATTGCCATTAGGTGCTATATACATCGTATTGGGTAAGTCGCCGCCGTTGGTGGAAAAGGCATGGGAAATGCCGATGTTCAGATTGCCATTCAGGTCAAAGAAAGACTCATTCAGCGCGGTTAAGGCAGCAGCCCAGTTCTTACGGTAAATGTGTACCCTGGCGGCAATCGCACGGTTGAATTTAAGTAAACCAGCGGCGTCTTTAAATCCTGTAAAGCCTGCTGATAAAGGAAAGATCACTTCCGATCCGGTGAGATCGGCTTTGCCGTCATCAAGAAACTTCAATATCGAATCCAGCACAACGTTAGGATCGGTGAGTACCGGCCCAAGTGTAGCGCCGGTGGCTACCGGAATACGCGCACCATTGGTATAGGTCATATTAATATTCAACAGCAGCTGATAGCCAATCAACGTTTTTGCAAAACCAGTAAAAGCTTTTTTCTGCGGATCGGAGGCGACTTCCGTACGCGTGTTTTTAATGGCATCCTGCAAAATGAAACACTGCCTGGCTACCTGGTACCTGGATGTCCAGGGATTGGTGAGGTAAAAGGTATTATTATCGAGCTGCTTGGTGCCACCACCCAATAAGTCGGTCGTATAACGGGGCTCCGCGGAGGAGAAACGATAAATTTCACGGCCTATGATACCTGTGCCATCGAGATAAGCAGCGAAGCTATTCCGCATGCCGGATTCCGCACCTGTTACCAGGTTAAATAAATCACTTCTTGACGGGTCTTTAGTGATACCGTCTACAACAGGTGTATTGAGACTGTTGATTTCTCCCTTCTGACATGCATTCATGA
>NZ_DATCVJ010000385.1:0-4858 GCF_036566945.1 Chitinophaga sp.
ACTTCAGTGATAAAGCCCTGCCCACAGAATTGTTACTGCAGCTGAAAATAGGCGCACAGGTGATGTTCCTGAAAAATGACCTGGCACAACCCCGCCGGTATTACAACGGGAAAATTGCCATCGTGAAAGAAATCAACGACGACGAAATTGTACTGGTGCTGTCTGGTTCTCATGAAGAACTCAAACTGGGAAAGGAAACCTGGCGTAATATCCGCTATTCCTTCAACCAGGAAGAAAACAGCATCGAAGAAGAAGAAATAGGCAGTTTTACCCAATTCCCTATCCGCCTGGCATGGGCCATCACCATTCATAAAAGCCAGGGGCTTACGTTTGAACGCGCCATTATCGACGCGGGCTACGCCTTCGCTCCCGGACAGGTGTATGTGGCCCTCAGCCGCTGTACTTCGCTGGATGGACTGGTACTGCATTCCCGCATCGGACATGGCAGCATCAAAACAGACCGGCAGGTCATCGAATTTGCTGAAAAAGAAAATGAAGCCAACGAACTGGTAGTGTTGCTGGAAATGGAACGGAAGAAATTCCAGGCTACCTCCCTGCTGCAACTGTTCGACTGGTACCGGATGCAAGCCACTATACGCAGTCATGCCGTATGGATCCAGGATAAAAAAGTCCCCGATTTTGATGCCGCCATCAAATTGAGCCGCAGCATGTCGGCCAAAGTTGAACAGCAACAGGAGGTGGCTGCTAAATTTGTGGTGCAGCTGCATCAGTTGCTCGATACCGCCGTGCAAACCGGTGAAATGGAACAATTGCAGCAACGGGTCAACAAAGCCATCGGCTATTTTACCCAGAGCATCTACGAAGACCTGATACTGCCTTTGCAGGCCCACATCGCAGATGTGAAGAAAGCAAAGTCCAAAAAATACCTGCTGCAACTCATGGCCCTGGAGTCTGATTGCTGGAATAAACTACGGCATGTATGGGAGGTTTCCTATGCAGACCTGACTTTTACCGCCGGCCTGAAAGACTATACCGTGCTTCGGGATGCAGATGCCGCTGCTGCCGCTATTCCTGCCGCCGCTGCCAAAGAAAAAGCCGCGAAAGGCAAAGTGGAAAAGGGCGCCAGCCGCCGCGGAACACTGGAACTATTCCTGGCCGGCAAAACGATTCCCGATATTGCCGCTGCCCGCCAACTCGCCGTAGGTACCATCGAAAGCCACCTGGCACAATGTGTGGAAGCCGGCGAAATGGACATCCATAAGTTTGTATCGGAAAGGACCATGCGCCTTATCCTGAAACATATCGGAGAACTCGGCGCCACTGCCGCAGGTCCCATCAAGGAAAGAGTAGGGGAATCCGCCAGCTTCGCGGAAATCCGCGTGGTGCAATGGTACCTGAAAAAGAAACAGGAAGAACAAATAATGAAATAGCTTTTAGCCATTAGCTTTTAGCTTTTAGAGAAATGCAGCGGAGAACATTATATGAATGTTCATCTCCGCTGCATTTCTCTAAAGCTAAAGCAGGATAGCCCGGGTTGCCAACATATTTTCTTCAACGTATTTTGCCAGAAAGCTAACAGTATCAATTATCCGCTGCATTTTGCTAAAAGCTAAAAGCTAATGGCTAACCGCTAAAAGCTAAAAATAAGCTAGTAACCGGTAAAAAAGAGGTAGGATTACTGTCGCATTGCCCGCTAAATTTGCATGTCAGCAATGATCATCTAAATTACTTTACCCGTGAAAGTAGGATTATTTATACCATGTTATATTGACCAGTTCTACCCGCAGGTAGGCATTGCCACCCTGCAGTTGTTGCAGAAACTGGGTTGTGAAGTGGAATACCCACAGGGACAAACCTGTTGCGGCCAGCCAATGGCCAACTCAGGATACGAACATCTTACGCATCAGTGTAATACCCTGTTCATCAAAAATTTTGCTGACTACGATTATATTGTAGGTCCCTCCGGCAGCTGTGTATTGCACATCAAGGATCATTTGCACGATCCGGCGATGGAGGATAAGGCCACCCACATACGTGAACGCATATACGAGTTGACCGAATTCCTCACAGATATCCTGAAAGTAGAATCGCTTCCGGCACGTTTCCCCTGTAAGGTGGGGTTACACCAGAGCTGTCACGGACAACGTGGCCTGGCACTGGCGCAGATGAGTGAGCTGGTGGCTGCACCGTTTTCCAAACCGGAAAAATTGTTACGTATGGTAGCAGGCGTGGAGCTGGTGCCACTCGACAGACAGGATGAATGCTGCGGATTTGGAGGCACTTTCTGCGTGGCAGAAGAAGCCGTGTCTGTGAAAATGGGCAAGGATCGTGTAGCCGATCACGTTAAACATGGCGCAGAGGTCATCACCGGAACAGATGTGAGCTGTCTCATGCACATGGAAGGTATTTTACGCCGGCAGCATGCCGGGGTGAAGGTGATGCATATTGCTGAAATTCTCAATCAAAATATCCATGAACAGGCAAATAGCTGATCACGCAACGCTGGCGGACAACTTTAACAAGGACGAAGCCCGGGTAAACTGGCACGATGAAACTTTGTGGTGGGTGCGTGCAAAACGTGACCGCATGGCATGGACCATCCCGGAATGGGAACTGTTGAGGGAAACCGCTTCACAGATAAAGCTCAATGCACTGGGGAATCTCCATGAGTACCTGTTGCAGTTTGAACAACAGGCACAACAAAACGGCGCCATCGTGCATTGGGCTGCTGATGCCGCAGAGCATAACCAGATCGTGACGGACATACTGAAAAAGCATGGCGTGCAACGGATGGTGAAAAGTAAGTCGATGCTCACGGAAGAATGCCACCTGAACCCACATCTGGCCGCCAACGGTATTGAAGTGATAGATACGGATCTGGGTGAACGAATTGTACAGCTGGCAAAGGAACCACCGAGCCATATTGTACTGCCCTGTATTCATAAAAAGAAAGAAGAGATAGGAGAGCTGTTTCACGAACACCTGGGTACCCCAGCCGGGAATGCGGATCCACAATTCCTCACGGCGGCAGCCAGACTGCATCTTCGTAAGGAATTCCTCCAGGCAAACGCCGCCATAACCGGGGTGAACTTCGCCGTAGCGGAAACTGGGGAGATGGTGGTGTGCACCAATGAAGGGAATGCCGATATGGGGGCTCACCTGGCTAATGTACATATTGCCTGTATGGGCATTGAAAAAATAATTCCGCAACGTAAGCACCTGGGGGTGTTTTTACGCTTGTTGGCCCGCAGCGCTACCGGACAGCCCATTACCACCTATTCCAGTCATTTCAGGCAGCCCAGGGCTGGCCAGGAACTGCATATTGTGCTGGTGGATAACGGTCGTAGCAGGCAACTGGGCCGGGAAGACTTCCGCAACTCGCTGAAGTGTATCCGTTGTGGCGCCTGTATGAATACCTGCCCGGTATACCGGCGCAGCGGCGGACATAGCTATCATACAGCCGTAGCTGGTCCTATCGGAGCTATTCTGGCCCCTAACCTCGATATGAAGGATTATGCAGACCTGCCCTTTGCGTCTACGCTTTGTGGCTCCTGTTCCAATGTATGTCCGGTGAAAATAGATATTCATCAGCAACTGTATAAATGGCGGCAGGTATTGGTAAAGGAAGGGCATACCACCGCTGCTAAAACCGCCAGTATGAAAATTATGAGCGGGGTATTATCTACTCCCGGTACCTATAAAGCCGCCGGTAAAATGGGGCGTTGGGTCATGCGTGCTTTTCCCGGAATGGTAAATAATCGCCTGAACCCATGGTACAAACAACGGGAAATGCCGGCGCCACCGGCACAGTCATTCTCCGAATGGTATCAAAAAAATAAAAAATCTTCATGAGCAGCAGGGATAAAATATTAGCCGCCGTAAAACAGAACCAGCCGGAGGCGGCGCCATTGCCGGCTTTGCAGGGACTCTCCGGTAATATGCCCGGCACGCTGGAAGCCTACCGTAAAGTGCTGGAAGCATTGGGCGGCAGCTTATTCGAAATAAAAGATGAATCAGCTATACCGCCCTTGCTCGCGGAACACTATCCACATTTGCAACGCATCATCACCGCTACAGATATACAACGTGCATGGGTAAACGAAGATCCCCATTTGCTGGAAGATGTAGACATGGCAGTAGTACCCGGACAATGGGGCGTAGCAGAAAATGGTGCGATCTGGCTCACGGAACAGGAAATGCACGTAAGGGTGCTGCCTTTTATTTGCCAGCACCTGGCTATTGTATTACCCCGGCAAAACATACTGCCTACCATGCATGAAGCCTATGAGAAAATAGGAGCGCCACAAACCGGTTTTGGCGTATTCATTGCGGGCCCTTCCAAAACCGCCGATATAGAACAATCATTGGTGCTGGGCGCCCATGGCGCCAAAAGCCTCGTTGTTTTTATTACAGGCGAATAGAATTTACGTATACACGGCTACGTTATTAACGGCCTCACCTGTTAGCAGGGGAGGCCGTATTTATTTGTAAGGGATCCATATTAGATGGGCTCCCATGGCTCATTAGTTATTATTTAATAACAGAAGTATTTAATAAATACTTTACTAACTTTTACGCGGGAAATTAAATAATTTAGTAAATTGGTATGGTGTTTGTTTGAATGCGTTCGTTGTAAGAATTATTTTAGCGCAGTTTTTTTAACCATATTGACATAGCCATATTTTAGTCACCTACTGCGTTAACCAGAAAAATTGAAAGACCATGTATCATCTTTTTAACACTTTAGAGCAATCAGAGCAAAGTAAGTCGTTACAGCAAAAATTTCGGTTGCATCACCACCAATGTTGCATCACTGGTAAAATTTCTTTAATAGTATTTAACGCGGATAGCGTATTCGGCTGATCTGTCTGTTTCGTATATCCAATAAGGTTATTTG
>NZ_DATCVJ010000386.1:0-3556 GCF_036566945.1 Chitinophaga sp.
CTGCGAGTTGACCGTTTTTGAGGAGGTATAGGTTATGACTGTCATCTCCCGTAATACCAGCAGCCATGCGGAAAGACCCTAACTGCCATTCGTTGCCGACCTTATCACTGGCACGCATCCCTAAGCCTTTATGTTCCCGCACCTGCTGTAAAGGCATTTCCCCGGCCGATTTCCAGGCGGCGGCAATAGAGCGGGCAATTGGGTGGGAAGAATATTTTTCCAGGCTATATACCACCTGTTTAAATGCTTCTTCCGGCATATCAAAAAACTGGTATTCGCCCAGCTGCAGTTTACCGGTGGTGAGGGTACCTGTTTTATCAAATACTACCTGCCGGATGTTTTTAAACATTTCCAGTGTATGACCGCCTTTAATCAGGATACCATTGCGGGCAGCCCGGCCCAGGCCCACCATCACGGCGGCCGGCGTAGCCAGTCCCATGGCGCAGGGGCAGGAAATCACCAGCACGGCTACACTCCTCATCATGGCGGTAGCCAGGGAAGTATGTCCTATAAAATACCAACCCAGGAAAGTTACCAGCGCGATGCCCAGTACCAGGGGTACAAATATGGCGCTGATACGGTCTGCCAGCTTCTGCATAGGTGGTTTGTCGGATTGCGCCTGTTTCACCAGCTCTATGATATAGGAAAGTACCGTATCCTTGCCTGTGGCGGTGATATACACCTTGATACTACCATCTTCCAACAGGGTACCGCCTATGACCTTATCTTTTTCTTTTTTGCTGACCGGGGCGCTTTCGCCGGTGATCATGGATTCGTTGGCATGACCGCTACCCCAATAAATGGTGCCATCCATCGGGATTTTATCGCCGGTATTTACCAGTACGCAATCGCCGGTGCGAAGGGTACGGTTATCTACTTCGTGAATATGTTCATGGCCATGATCGGTGTTAATCAGTCTGGCCGTGGTAATCTGCATCCGGGCCAGGTCAGAAATGGCGCTGGTGGTTTGTTTCACGGATTTCTCTTCCAGCATATTTCCCAGGAATACCAGGGTAATGATGGCGGCGGTAGTTTCGTAAAACATGTAATCCGGATTACCATATACCACGGTGCCTACAAAACTATAGGCAAAAGCCGCGGTGGCGCCCAGTGATACCAGCACGTCCATGTTGGCCATGCGATTGATCAGGGAGCGTATGGCACTACGTCCGAAATGCCACATACCCGTCATATATACCGGCAATGTAAGCCAGAACTGCACCCATGGCTGATGTAGCCAGGGCCAGCTTACCCACATATGCAACAGCAGGGGCAAAGTAAATATGAGACAAAAAATAAATTTGAATGTCAGGGTGGTATATAGCTTCCGCTCTGTAGGCTTTTCTTCCGGCATCACTACCCGATACCCCATCTGCGTAATGCCATGGAGCACTTCCTTTGAATCCGCCCCTTCGGGTGCGGTAAAATGTACCTCTTCTGTGGCGAAGCTGACGTTTACGTCCTGCATGCCCTTTTTCTCCAGGTATTTGGAAACGCCGAGTGCACAACTCGTGCAGTGCATGCCTTCTACCTTGCAACTTACTGGTGTCATCTGACAACTTTCCTCCTGGTACAAAGTTATCCGTTGATCGGTTAAGCAGGGTAAATATTAATGCAACGGAGAGGCAGAAAGCGGAAAGCAGAAAGCAAAAAGCTATTGCCGGGGAGATTTACCCGAAAATCATCTGCGGCAATAGCTTTTTGCTTTTTCCTTTCTGCTTTCTCCTTATTTTTGGGGATGCAATGGACATTTACGCTGGATCAATTACCCGAAATAGCCCGTCAATTCTGGGAATATTTCGCTGACAAGCAGGTATTTACGCTGGACGGCCCCATGGGAGCCGGCAAAACCACCCTGGTAAAGGCTTTATGTGCAGCCAAAGGGGTAGAAGATGCTACTGCCAGTCCCACTTTCTCCATCATCAACGAGTATGCTTATCACGATGTGCAGGGGCATCCCCGCCGCATTTTTCACCTGGACCTGTACCGGCTCCGGGATGAAGACGATGCTATCAGCGCCGGCGTAGAGGACACCCTCTACCAGGATGCCATTAGTTTTGTGGAATGGCCGGAAGTGGTGGCACATCTGTTACCACTGGATACCGTACATCTGCAACTGGAAGTACAAGCGGATCAAAAAAGGGTCTTGCGTGAAATCGCTTCCTCTCTCAAATGATGTATCTTTGAATACTTCGATTTAAAAAAACTGAACACCGCATATGGAGCAAAGGCAAAAACCTGTAGTAAGTGCTGGCTTTACCTATTCGCCGCTGGAAGAAACGTTGGATATTCCACAGAAAAATTCCCGCTTGTTTATAGGTATTCCCAAGGAAACCTCTTTCCAGGAAAACCGGATAGCCCTTACGCCCGATGCAGTCAGCATTTTAGCGGCACACGGACACCACATAGTAGTAGAGCATAAAGCGGGCGACGGATCGCACTATTACGACACCGACTATTCAGAAGCCGGCGCCGAAATAGTGTATGATAAAAAGGAGGTTTTCAAAGCGGAGATCATCGTAAAGTCGGCCCCCCTGAATGACGAAGAAATAGAATTACTGCATCCGCACCAGATTGTCATTTCCCCCATTCACCTGGCTGCGCTGAAAGCGCCACAGGTAGAGAAAATGATGGAAAAGCGCATCACGCTGTTGTCTTTTGAAAACCTGAAAGATGATGCCGGCACTTATCCGATTGTAAGGGCGATGAGTGAAATTGCCGGAGGTGCATCCATGCTCATTGCCGGACAATACCTCAGCAACGATAACAAAGGAAAAGGCATTCTGCTGGGAGGCATTACCGGTATCCCACCTACCAAAGTGGTGATTATAGGCGCCGGTATTGTGGGCGAATTTGCAGCCCGCACCGCGCTGGCACTGGGATCTTCCGTAAAAGTATTCGATAATAATATCTACAAACTAAAAAGACTGCAAAACAATATCGGGGTACGTGTATTCACTTCCGTTATCCAGCCCAAGGTATTGGCAGAGCAGCTACGTAATGCAGATGTAGCTGTAGGTGCGTTGTCGTCGCAGAGCGGACGTACCCCCATCGTGGTGAGTGAATCTATGGTGAGCAACATGAAGGCCGGCTCCGTGATTGTAGACGTAAGCATTGATCGGGGCGGTTGTTTCGAAACCTCTGAAATTACCACCCACGAAAACCCGGTCTTTAAAAAGTACGATGTAGTGCATTACTGCGTACCCAATATCCCTTCCGGATTTGCCCGCACCGCGTCCGAAGCTATCAGCAATGTGTTGATGCCTTTACTCGTGGAAGCTGCTGATGATGGCGGATTTGAGAACCTGGTATGGATTAAGCGGGGGGTACGTAATGGCATTTATCTTTACAAAGGCGCCCTGACGAATTACCATTTAAGCGAAAAATTCAAATTGAAGTATACTGACCTGGAACTGCTGCTGGCAGTGAAAGGATAATGTGCGAGTTTTTGTCTTTATCCAGGATTATACTGATTTAGATGATTTTCCAGATTTTGTTTTTCAGGATTTAAAAAGATTAAAAAAAGATTAGCGAAGATGAATGCGGATACCCACAT
>NZ_DATCVJ010000387.1:0-8781 GCF_036566945.1 Chitinophaga sp.
AATATATCGCCACCGAAAAGGAGGAAGAAATATTCCAACATATGCTCCTGGACTACATTCCCCCTGAGCTGAGAGAAGAACAGTATATTACCACTACGGCATCTCCACATACGCTGCCCTCCCTGGTGACATTCGATCAACTAAAGGGCGATATGCAGATACATAGTAACTGGAGCGATGGAACAGAAAGTATCGAACACATTTCCCGTTACCTGTTCAGCGTATTTCCCCATTACCAGTATATAGTTATCACAGATCATGTATCAAAAGATAGAACTGGTCATGTATTGCAGCCAGGTGATATTTCATCCCAGGCGGCTGAAATAAAACAAGTGAACGACAGCATTGGGTATGATTATATAAAAAGAGGCGTAGAAGTAGATATCCTTGAAAACGGACAGCTGTCACTTCCCGATACTATGCTGGAAAAATTCGATTGGGTCATCGCATCCATCCACAGCCATTTCACAAAGGACAATACCGACCGGTTAATGAAGGCATGTGAAAATCCACATGTTCATTGCATCGGCCACCCCAGTGGCCGGCTGATTGGCGCCAGAAATCCATATCCCGTAAACTGGGAACAACTATTCGATAAAGTGGCTGCCACCGGAACTGCAATGGAAATTAATGCCCGCCCTAACAGGCTGGATCTGAACGATACACTGATTAAAAAAGCAATAGCCTGCGGGGTAAAACTGGTGATTGATACAGATGCACATCAACTGACCCATTTTGATTATATGCAACTGGGCGTTTGGGTTGCCAGAAGGGGTGGCTGCAGTAGTGCCGATATCCTTAACACCCGTAACTGGGAAGGAATTGAAGCATTTAAAAGAGATAAACTGGCCAGGGTAAATAGCCTGCTGTAGGCAGGCCAACAGTTTCCGCCGGACTGTGCAGCTAAGTACAAGCCCCGGAAATAATAGCAATAGTAAAAAGATATTTTCTATTTAACCGTCACGTCATTTAATTTACTCAGCACATCTACGATGCTGAAAAGAAACTCTCTTTTGACGTTATTATAATCTGCGGTAGCAATATTTTCACCACGGCTTTTTGCCAACCGGGATCCTATCCGCAGCAAAATCTTATCTGAGAGGGAAAGCTTATTGAACTCCAGTTTTCCCGGAAGGAAAAAGCAGCTACACCTGGTGCTAATGTCACTGCTGATATTCGCGGTAATATATCCCTGTAGCTTTTCCTTTTCAGCCACTGGTGTACCTGCCACCAGGAAAAGAAACAGATCTTTGTTTATCAGCAAGTCATGATGTTTAGCTATCCATTTGCGGAGCTGCAATTTTCCGATATAAACACTGGTCCCCATTATAATGTATTCGGCTTCTCTGAGCTGTTGCTGCGTCTCATTTCCCGCCATCACCACGGGAATATCCAGGATATTACCCAGCCAAATAGCATACTGCCGGGTAGCCCCGTATTTTCCCTTATAAATAATAATGCCCTTCATAGAAAAATATGTTAAGGATGGGTGATAAAAACAGGAATACTGGTGGTACGCAATATATTTTCCGCATCACTATGATGGAAAAAACGGGATACACCACTTCTTCCAAAAGCGCCATAAGTAACAATGCAGTCCTTTCTCCGGATTAACAGCGCCAGGAATGCGGTAGCGGGTTCCCCATGCATCATCACAAATTCTACCCTATCATAATGCGTTTCCAGATAATTTCTAAGCTGGTACTCAAAAGGAATGGCCGTTTCATCGTTTTCAGCTACATACACGACTTTAACAGGCATATCAGCAAAGCCTGGGAAAAGCAGCGTAAACTGCCGTATCGCATAAATAGAAGAATAGGTGCCGTTATAGGAAAATATGATTTCCTTAATAGGCGAAAGTACATCCGGCAATACCAATACCGGGCATACTGCTTCCACCAGCAAATCCTTTACAAACCGGGGTGGATAGCTGTCCGAGAGGGCAGCAAAAGAGGTGCTGTTACTGACCATTAGCAGGTCAGCAAATCGACTGGTTGCCACTACTTCTTCTACCGGGTAACTTACTGCTTCACGCGTCTGAATACCTATATGATCATTATCACAGATCTGATGCAGTTCCTTTATGTTTTTATTTCGCTGCCATTGAAGTGCAGCTCTTCCTTCTACACTGATTTGCTCATAGGTTATGGTATGGGATTCCGGAAACATACTTGTCGCCGGAATTGCGCCGGTAGTCAAATTGTCCATACATAAAACGGTCAGGGCACCCTTGGCCTCCCGTGCAAAATATTTAAATGCCGCTACCTGGTGGTCAGAAAAATGCATGGCATCAATCGCCGCTATAATCTTTTTCATAAAATATGTGTTAATAGTGGGAAATAAATATCGGTTGAGTGGCTAGTTTCAATACAGGTTCTGCGGGATTGGGAATCACCGCTTTGGATAATAAACTTCGTCCATATGCCCCCATCACAATAAATACCTTCTCTTTACCAAACAGGTATTCCAGTAATCGCCGGCTCACATTGGCATCTTCAATTACCACCACTGTTGAATGGTCATAATGTGCTGTCAACCATTCTTCCAACCTGGCTTTATCTCCCTTTACCTCCTTCCCATTGTCGGCTATACTCACTACGGTAACTTTACTATATCGTAATGCGGGGAATAAGTGGGCAAACTGCTTAATGGCAAACATAGAAGAACTGCTGCCATTATATGTGAACACGATTTCGTCAATCCCATCAAAGTTTGATGGAGCGATGATAACGGGGCATTCCGACTTTTCCAGAATCTCTTTAACAAATGCAGTAGGAGTACTTTCCGGCTTCCATGAAAAACTGGTGGCTGCATCAATGACCAGCAGATCTGCATACCTGCTTTCCTGCAACACTTCTGCCGCCGGCATCCCAAGGTTCTTATGAATTTCGGCGTTAACGCCATTGGACGCACAGATATTTTTAAACAGCGAAATATTCTTATCTCTGTATAACTGTTTCTGCACATCAAGGGCCACGCCCCGAACCGGAGCACAAACCGCCATTTCCTGAATCATCTCAGGGGATCTGAGTTCCAGTTCCTGATTTTCAAGAAACACACCAGTAACTTTTGAATGCGTCAAATTACCCAGATAGCAAGAGAAATCAAGACATTCCCGGCTCATGGAAATTGCGTCTGAAATAAATAATATCTTTTCCATAAAATATTTTTTAATTGTAAAAAACTGTCACACTTGTTGAAATTACTTTTGCCTGATGATAAGGATCTCATAAAACCTGCTGCTGTTCACCCATCACTGTTATGCTAAACTAACTGCTATATTGCCTGAAAAAAATGATGGTACTCACAGCAGATACTGATTGAAATCATATAATCCATCATATGCCGGGAATCATATCTCCGTATGACTATGGTCATATATAA
The DNA here is from genome assembly GCF_036566945.1 of Chitinophaga sp. GTDB lineage: Bacteria > Bacteroidota > Bacteroidia > Chitinophagales > Chitinophagaceae > Chitinophaga. Next base: position 3,385 of record NZ_DATCVJ010000387.1, read on the forward strand.
AGCATCCCGCGGAAGCTATCTTTAAATAAAAAACATGGAAAAGATACTACTGGTGATGTGCGGGGCCGCACCAACAAAAAATGCGCTGAATTTCGCCTGTTACCTCTCAAACATGACCCGCTCGAAACTAACAGGCTTCTTTTTTGAAAATGAAAACTATGCCGCGGAACCTGAATTAAAAATCGTATCAGGTATGCCTTATGCAGAGAGCATTCCAAACAGCCATCTCCGTGAGCACGCCGGCAAACTGGATAAAACAGCCTACCATATGCGGGACTTTGAGCTAATTTGTGAAAACAAAGGCATATCAGCATCTATAAAATACCTGGAAGACAACATCCTTGAAAACATCATCGAAGAAAGCAGGTTCGCAGATTTGATAATAGCTGATGCTGCTGTGTCGTATATCTCAAAAACACAGGAAGCTCCTTCTCCCCTGTTACAGGACCTGCTGGCAACAGCACAATGCCCGGTTATTATTGCGCCATCTTCCTTTACACCTGTTAATGAAGTAGTTTTTTGTTATGACGGCAGTCCATCTGCTGTTTTCGCCATGAAACAGTTGACCTATCTGCTGCCGGAACTGGGAGAAGCTAAAGCAACCGTTTTTCAAATGAGTGATGAAGAGATGCCGGCTGCCAAAAGAAAACGTATGATGACCTGGCTGAGCCACCACTTTGAAAGCTCAGATATTATCACCATAAAAGGTAATTCTGACCAGGTACTATTTGAATACCTGCTTAAAAAACAGCATGCGCTGGTAGTTATGGGAGCCTATGGAAGAAGTATGGTGTCCCGTTTATTCAGGCATAGCCATGCTGATTTATTGATTAAAACACTGGCTTACCCCCTCTTCATCACACATTATTGATACCTGTTTCATTTACTATCAAACTTATAGTTATGTTACACACTTTATCACACCCCGCTGCAAAACATACATTCAAAGACATAGGAACCACACTGATTTCCTGGGGAACCGCCATATTGCTGACGGCCACCGGCTTTCCCATCCTGCTGCAACTGTTAAAACAGCTGCTCATGCTATTATACGAAATACTCGTACAGTACCGGTACTAATATCTTTACGTTTAAAACATACATTTTATGTTAGGCAAATTAAATAATGATGAAATAGACCAGGTATTAACAACCGGTATCGTTGGTCGGATAGGTTGTACGGATAAGGGAAAAGTATACATTGTTCCTGTTAATTATGCGTTTAACAATACCTACCTTATAGCACATTCCCAGGAAGGAATGAAGATAGAGATGATGAGAAAAAACCCGCATATCTGCTTCCAGGTAGACGAAATGATCAACCTTACCAATTGGCGTAGTGTGGTTGTTTGGGGCGATTATGAAGAAGTAACCGATGCGAAAGAAAAATACTATGCCATGAAATTCCTCGTAAGCCGTTTATCCCAGCTGCGTGTAAGCGAAACAGCCGGCGTTGCGGAAATGCACCGTGAAATGGCGATGCAGGATGCCTCTACTAATATCATCCGGCCGGTAATTTACAGAATCCGTATTCATGAGAAAACCGGCAGATTTGAAAAAGAATAATGAATCTGCCGGTTATCTCAGTCCTCACTGGGTTCTTCCGGTAATTGAAATGTAGGATGCTTTGCCGGTCTGCCGGCATTATTCAGCTCTTCCAGTGTCCAGCTGTCTGTGACGGTAGTTTCCAGCCATAATGTTCCGGCCTTCCTAAGTATCTGTGCACTCAGTCCGAAAATGTAGCTAAAATCATGTTCTACCGCCGCCGCTGTCCGGTAATAACTGATATCCAGCCAACCGAAGCTATGCAACATCCTTACTTTCTCTATCGGCGTATCTGCCGGTATCTGCTCTTCCTCAGGAGAACAGGCTCCTTTCGTATGTGGCTTCCTGTAAAACGCCAGTTTCAGATAGGGATACATTGTTTGAAACTTCTCCTGTATATCCGCTACCACCGCTTCTTCGCTAATATATATCTGCATAAAAAATGTTTTAGTGAATACAAGTATAACATTGTTTATAACACAGTAAAATGAGCATAATCACACCATTATATGACAACGGTCATATACGCGAAAAAAAGATAGTTGGAAATTGACCTCTCAATTACTTCATTATGTCAGTAGTAAATCTAAAGGCGCAGACTACCTCTGATACACAGGAACTGCCGGGTCATGAAGAGAAATATTTTCTGGAAGGCCCCCGCTCCAGGGCAAAAGAACTTTTCTTTTCAGTGAAAGTACTCATGGAGTTTATCCGCGGATTCAGGATATTACATTTTGCCGGACCGTGTATAGCTGTATTTGGATCTGCAAGAGTACAACCTGGGTCCGAATATTATGAACTGGGACGAAAAACAGGAGCCGGTATTGCCAAACTTGGCTTTGCTGTGATGACAGGGGGCGGGCCGGGTATTATGGAAGCTGCCAACCGGGGAGCTAAAGAAGCAGGGGGTAAATCCGTAGGGTGTAACATCAGTTTACCAAGGGAACAAACTGCCAATAAGTACCTGGACTTTCAATTCAGCTGCAAATATTTCTTCGTGCGTAAAGTACTTATGTTCAAATACTCCTATGGATTTATGATCTTACCTGGGGGAATTGGCACCCTGGATGAATTCTCTGAAGCACTTACTTTGATTCAAACTCATAAAATACTTAACTTTCCATTGGTACTAATGAACCGCGGTTATTGGGAACCACTGATGCCCCTGTTTCACAAAATGATCGAAAATTACATGATTGGAGCAGCGGATTTGAAGTATATCTTATTAACAGATTCCATTGAAGAGGCCATGAAACATCTTCAAAAATATGCGGTGGCGCAATACCACACAAAACGGAAAACTGAATTTCACCGTTATGTGTTATTAGGAGAATAAAAAGTTTTATTATCACGTTACCTTACCGACTGACATTATGAGTTTATCTATTGGCGATCTGGATATAGACTTTCAGTTAAGCATTTTTGCTGCCATACTGGAGCGCGTCCCCGGCCTTGTTGCCGTAAGAGAATTGGAAAACGGCAAGTTGATCTATATAAATGATACCGGTATTAAAATGTTAGGGACCGACGACTACCCTTCACTGGAACTTATCCTGGAACAAAATCAGATAGGTGCTGTAACCCCTTCAGGGAATAGATCCAACACTGAGCTTATTTTGAAGGAGCGGACATTAAAAAACATCAAGGGAGAAACCTTTACAGGGGTATATGAAGAAATCTTCCTTAAGCATAATCACAAAGACTATTGCTTTTTCAGAATTACCGATATTTTATCAGACCGGCATTTCAAACAACAACTCAACAAAGAATTAGAACGTTTTGGTGCACTATTCGATTATGCCAGTATCGGGATACTGGTTGCCAACAAACAGGGGGAAATTGTATTGATCAATGATTTCGCATTGCAACAATTTGGCTATGAGCGACAAATGCTGTTAGGTAAAAAAGTGGAGGTCCTGATTCCTCAACGGGTACATCATCGCCACCTTGGTCATCGGGAAAGATATAATGCAGATCCACAAAGCAGGCCAATGGGTATAGGCCTGGACCTTTATGCCGTTCGCAGGGATGGTACAGAATTCCCGGTGGAAATCAGTCTTAGTCATTATTCCAACGAGGAAGGCAATTTTGTTATCGCCTATATCAGCAATATTACGGAAAGGAAAAAAGCAGAAGAACGGGTGGAAAAACTCTACAACGAACTGGAAGAAATGGTAGAAGACCGTACCGTGCAACTGCGCAAAGCCCTGGAAGAACTGGAAGCCTCCAAAGAAGAACTGACCATTGCCCTGGGAAAAGAAAAAGAACTGGGTGACCTTAAATCCCGCTTTGTTTCCATGGCTTCCCATGAATTCCGTACCCCCCTGAGTACGATCCTTTCCTCCGCGTTCCTTGTCAAACACTACGATGCAGAACAGGATCAGCCCATACGCAATAAACACATACAACGAATTGTGAATAACGTCAGCCTGCTGACAGACACGTTGAATGATTTCCTTTCCGTAGGAAAAATTGAGGAAGGGAAAATACAGGTACGAAGTACCGAATTTGACATCGAAGAGCATTTCAATACTATTATCCAGGAAATGCAGGGCATTGTAAAAGACAACCAGGTGATTAAATACCAACATACAGGTGATAAAAACCTGGTACTGGACCCTTCCCTGATAAAGCATATTGTGATGAATCTGCTGGGTAATGCTATTAAATTTTCCAAATCCGGCAGTCTGATAGAAATTGAAACTACTAAAAACGACGGCCAGTTCAGGCTCCTGGTGAAGGATGACGGAATTGGTATGTCAGAAGAAGATCAGCAACACCTGTTTGAACGATTCTACCGCGGAGGTAATGTTAGCAACATTCAGGGAACGGGTTTAGGCCTGCATATCGTTCAGCGATATAGTGCCATGATGAATGGTAATATTTCCTGCAGCAGTGAATTAAACAAAGGCACCATCTTCACTATTATTTTCCCTATAGACAATGAAAACACCTCTTATTAATATGAAAAGAATACTATTGATTGAAGACAATGAAGAATTGCGGGAAAACACGGTAGACATTTTGTCCATTGCCGGCTACAGCGTAATTACTGCTGACAATGGAAAAACAGGGGTGGAAATGATTATTCAGCATCAACCGGACCTGGTTATCTGCGACATCATGATGCCTGTACTGGATGGTTTTGGCGTTTTACAACTCATGCAACAACATGAAGCAGTAAAGGATACACCATTCATTTTTCTAACTGCAAAAACAGACAGAGCTGATTTCAGAAAAGGTATGGGTATGGGGGCAGATGACTATATCACAAAGCCCTTCACCGGGACTGAATTATGGGACGCGATAGCAAGCAGGTTAAGAAAAGCGGCTATTAAAAATCAACAATTCTCTCCCAACTTACAGGGCTTAAACAAACTAATGTACGAAGCAACCGGGAAAGAATCACTCAAAGCATTGGCAGAAGGAAGAAACATAGATAAATACAGAAAAAAACAAACCATTTATACAGAAGGGAATCACCCTTCCAAGCTATTTTTCGTTCAGAAAGGAAAAGTAAAAACCAGCAAAAGTAACGATCTGGGTAAAGAATTAGTAACAGAACTGTACAGTGAAGGGGATTTCCTTGGGTATACTGCCTTGCTGGAAGGATCTGTTTATAAGGACACTGCTGTGGCAATGGAAGATACTGAAATTGCTGTAATCCCCTTAAAAGATTTTGAGGAACTGCTACATAATAATTATGAAGTAGCCCTTCAGTTTATCCGGATGCTGGCAAAAAATGTAGCATCAAGAGAAGAACAACTCCTGGGACTGGCTTACAATTCCCTGAGGAAAAAAGTAGCAGAAGCATTGCTAAATCTTCATAAAAAATATAATCCTCAAAACGAG
>NZ_DATCVJ010000388.1:0-19910 GCF_036566945.1 Chitinophaga sp.
AGTCCATGCTCTTCTCCGGGAAATACTGTCACCAGTGGATTGGGCAGGTTATACACTACCTGGTCATGTTCTTCCGGAACAGACACTAATACCTTTCCGTACTTTTCAGACATCGCCGTAGGATATGCAGGATAATGCGCCAGTATATCTTTGATATCTGCCAGCAACGTTTGTTCCTGCACGTTAGTACCCATGGCAACGGTGGCCTGTTCAAAAGCCCTGAAAATAAATTTGGTGAGGGTAAGGTCTACTGTACAATCGTAGTTATATTTAAACCCGGTTCTTAATCCATACAATTCCGGCGGCACCGTTGGGAAAATATGGTAGCGGTCATCTTTCCAGCGGGAACCACCATGTGCATCCGGTCTTTTCATATAAGCGACCAGGAATTGCACCGCTGCTTTGATGGGCTCATAGGCCCTGTTGCGGAGAAATGCGGTATCGCCGGAATAAATATAATGCCACCAGAGTCCCTGCACGGCCCAGGGCGTTTCACATACTTCCCAGCCCCAATCAGGTGAGGGATAAGGGTTCATGGTCATTTCTACCGGAAAGGCGGAATGCGGAAAATAAGCACCCGGGAGATGATAATACTCCTGTGCCCATTTCCTGCTCACCGGCATCAGCGCTTCTATCAGTTGTACATACGGCAGATTTTTCTCGGTGTGATTGCTGGAGAAAGTTCCCCAGAATGGTTGCTGCGTATTGTAGTTCATGTGATAGTCGCCATGCCAGGCGGTACCTATTTTGTTATAGCTCCAGTTAGCAAACAGTCCTGGGCAGGTAACGCCTTCTTTGGCTGCGCAGTTCAGGAAATAAAGATTGCGGTACCAGGTTTCTTCCAGGAAATCATCTCCCAGTTTTACGGCTGACTTCTTCCAGTAGTCCGACCATACCTGCTGACTTTGCGCCGCTGCCTGCTGATAGGCTTTGGCAGAAGGCGCCGGCAATGCAGGCATCTCTTTGCTAACAACGGAATTTAATCCTTCCTGTAAAGTTACGATCGCCTGAAAGCTTTGACTGGCTGTCAAAGCTGCTTCCAGCGGCGCCATCTCTTCCTGGTTGCCGCTCCAGTTAATACGTGACTTCTTTGACAAAGGGGCATTCACCTGTACGGCTAAACGAAATGCCTTGTCCTTAGGCGCACCTGTTTCCGGATTATATTTCTTAGGCTCCTCTGAAGGTAATATCTGCCGAAAAGAAATAATACCGGCAGCCAGATCTGTTACCGAAGTATATTTCGGAAACTCTGCGGGCGTAGAAGGATCTGCCAGCATTTTTACCCGGCTGAAAATATTAGGGACTGGCTTACCGGCGACATCGGTCAGTTGCATTTGCAGCTGATCGGTTTGCATATTGGTAAAGAGTTCCAGGAAGACCTTCTTTTTATCTGCCAGTAAAAACTGTACACGGCAGATACCCGTGGAAATATCCAGGGTATGACCAATCAACTCGGCTGTTCTGCGGTCAAAACCCAGCACCAGCGATCCGCAGGGGAAAGGCCTTGGATACGGCTGCCGGTAGTTCTCCACCGCCGTCTTCTTATATCCCTCATACCAGGTATCCTTGTCGAGGTCCGGAATATCTTTTACTTTATTAAACACATAATTGAAATCGTGCAGCGCCTCGCGGTTGTTTTCCGCAATACGAATATCCCACACATTATTATGCCCGAAATAAAGCACCACGGCATCCGGACGGGTGGTTACCACCACACCTATGCCGCCGTTGCCCAATAAGGCGCCCTCAAAAAAATCAGGCGCGGGCTTATTGTAAACAATCGCATGTTTGGCTGCAATAGCCGCGGGCTGCAACGGTTCTCCGGCTGATTGCGCGCGGCTTACCTGGAAAGACCCGAGTAAAAATAGTACGCTAAATAATTTATACATAACGTGGATATTATTATCTGAAGACCCAGTACAATACAGCCATTACGGCCAGTAACACACCGGACAATACTTTATAGTTTGCCAACCCCGGCCAGCCTTTTGCGCGTAGCGGTGCCAATGGACTTTCCCAGTAGAGCACCTTGCTTTCAGCGGTATGCTGCATCGGATAAGCAAAGGACAACACCACCTGCAATATTACACAAACGACAAACAGGTAAAAAGCAACCATCAATGGTGGCGTGTGACTCAAAGGTCCTTCAGGATATACCTTGCCGGTAAAATATACCAGCGCGCCCAGCGCGGAACCCAACCACAAAGTATACTGTGCGGCTTTGGAAGATGCCTTTTTCCAGAACACTCCCAGCAGAAACACACAAGTGATAGGTGGCGCAATATGTGATATTACGTCGTTAATGCCGTTAAAAAGGCTCTCGTACCGGTTCAGTAAGGGTAAGAGTCCAATGGACAGAAACAGCGCTAAAACGGCCGCAATACGGCCTGTTTTCACCAGCTGTTTATCTGTCGCCTCCGGCTGATATCTTTTGTACAAATCATAGCTCACCAATGTAGCGATAGAATTGAGCGCACCGGAGATCTGGCTCATTAAGCCCGACAACAGCGCTGCCACCAAAACGCCCACCAGTCCCGGAGGCACCAGTTTGGTAATCATCAGGGAATAAATACCCTTTGTATGCAGCTTGCCATCGGCCTGCTGCAACGCACTCAGGTCCAGTGCCCCCTGTTTGTACAGCACATACGCCAGCAACCCTGGCAAAATGAAAATAAATACCGGCAGCACTTTTATAAATCCACAGAACAACGCACCGGTACGGGCATGATTTTCATCTTTTGCACCCAGCACACGTTGTACAATGGTTTGATCGGCACACCAATACCAGATTCCAATAACCGGGTACCCGAGGAATATGGCATACCAGGGCAGTCCATTCGGATCACCCGCCGGATGCAGCATCGATAATTTGTCCAGCTCCTGATGCTGCTGCAAGACATCCACGACTGGTTGCCAGCCGCCTACCTTCCACCACGACAGCAGCGTAATGATCACGGCACCCGACAACAGCACCACTGTTTGCACAGACTCCGTTACTACTACCGCACGTAATCCCCCCACAATGGTGTAGGCGCCGGTTACCACCGCTATCAGGATAATGCTGGTGAACATATTAATGCCGAACAAGGTTTCCAGCACAATGCCACCGGCCAGAAAAGAAAAGGCAATGTGGATCACAATTGCTGACACAACAGACACAATCGCCAGCCAGTCGCGGCAGGCGCGGTTATACCGTCGCTCCAGGAAATCCGGCAATGTAGCCACCCCCGATCGTATGTAAAACGGTATAAAGAAAAGCGCCAGCAGGATCAGGGTAAACGCCGCCATCCATTCGAAGTTACCTGCCAGCAACCCCGTGTCAAAACCACTTTGAGCAAGACTTACCAGATGCAGACAGGAAATATTGGTGGCAAACAAAGCCATGCCTATCATAGGCCAGCGCAGCGACTTCCCTGCAAGGAAATATTCCCCTGCAGCACTGCTGCTCTTCTTTCCGGACCATCCGGCCCAGAATCCCAGCAGCACAATAAAGGCTACATAACAAATGCTTATGACGGTATCTGTGGTAGAAATCATCCGGCGAAAGAATTAATGGCCAGCAGATCACAACTGCTGCCCGGTGTTTCAGGAGTACGATAAAATCCGCCTGTTATCTGTGCAGGATGGGTAAAATGCGCACGCAGGTGAGGAATATGCTCCAGGAATAATGCTTCATGTCCCATGCCAATATGATTGAATAACACCAGGTGCTGATGCAGCTGTCCCATATCTCCCACATGTGGTACTACGGGCACGCCATACTTTTTACACAAAAGGCTCACCGTCAAAAATTCGCTGACACCTCCTACCCTCACAGCATCTACCTGTATAAAACCAGCGCAACGGGTTTCCAGGTAATTTTTAAAAATCACCTTATTGGGTACATGTTCTCCCAATGCCAGCTTCACCGGATTCAACGCCTCCGCCAATGTTTTATGGGCCAGTACATCATCAGGATGTGTAGGCTCTTCTATCCAGTAAGGATTAATATCTGCCAGTCTTTTGCCAATAGCCAATGCCTGCGGGAGATTCCATTGCTGATTGGCATCCACCATTACCTTGATCTTATCCCCAACCGTATTTCTTACAATATGTGCTCTTCGTATATCCGTTTCCGGGTCTTTTGCACCCACTTTCAGTTTCAATGCACTGAAACCATTATCGAGCGCCCGTTTACAGTTGGTTTCCAGCTGATCATCGGAGTAGTTAAACCAACCCGCTGACGTATCGTACGCCGGATACCCCTGTTGCAAAATACCTTCGCGCGATGCACGGGAGGGCTGCATTTCGGTGAGCATACGCAATGCTTCTTCACGGGGTAATATTTCTTCCAGGTAAGACAAATCCAGTGTATTCACCAGTTGCTCAGGACTCAGGTCCAGCAAGAGTTTCCACAAAGGCACCTGTTGTTGTTTCGCCCACAGATCATAGCAGGCATTGGTGACCGCCGCCAGCGCCAGATGCACGACTCCTTTGTGAGGGCCCAGCCAGCGGAACTGCTGCTCATCGGAACGCTGCTTAAACCAATCGCCGAAAGTAGCCATCACTTCATGGAGATCTTTACCGATCAGCTGCTCTCCATAAAACCGCGCTGCTGCACATACCAGCTCATTGCCGGCGCCCAGCGTAAAAGCCAGGCCGGTACCGCAATTACCTTTATCGTCGTAGAGACAGGCTACCGTGTACGAGTATACGGGGTTCTGATGGATGGCATCACTACCGGCTCCACCTGACAAGGGGAACCGGGCATCTTTCACTATTATTTTCTTAATCATTTTTTCTCTTCGTTTTTTATAGGAGCAATGTCGATCGTAGATTTATCTGTTTCCAGTACAATCACGGTATCATTAGGATCTGGTAAAACAGCCGGCAATGTGAGCGTAATTTGTCCGTTGGTTTGCATCAACGCTACAGTTGCGCCTTTCATGATATAGGCTTTGTTTATTTTTACACCTGGCATTTCCGGTATTGTTAATGTCGTTACCGGTTTAAACACATGCAGGTAAATCTTTTTACCACTGCGGGTGGTAGCAAAAGTATCGTTCGGGTTATACGGACCGCCATGGGTATTATAAATGGCCGTTCCATACTGTTTCAGCCAGCTGCCCATGTCCTTCAAACGGGCTACCTGAGCAGGTTCTATAGCACCATCTGAGCGCGGACCAACGTTGAACAAAAGGTTACCATTACCACCGGCCACTTTCGCCAGTGTTTGGATGCATGTTTGCAAAGATTTCATTTTATCGTTTGGCTTCCAGGACCATTGTTCACAGATCGTCATACAGGTTTCCCAGGGTGTTTGCATATTCAGGCTTCCTATGCGTTGTTCCGGTGTATCATAATCACCGAGGAATTTAGCCGTACCATCTGCATCAATGCCTGAAAAAGATTTACCTAAACGGTTGTTGATGATCAGGTCTTTTTTCAATGTTTTCAGATAAGTGTACATATCCAGTCCCATGGCTTTTGTCCAGGGAGCTTCCCAGGGACCGTCAAACCAGAGCATATACGGATCGTAATTCTTCACCAGTTCTTTCAACTGATTTTTCATGTACACCACGTACTTTTCCATATCTGGTTTTTTTCGTTTATCCGCCAACTTTGGATCGGTAGAATTATCCAGCGGATAATTTTCCTGGTACCAGTCCAGCACAGAATAGTAAATGCAGAATTTAATATGATATTTTTTGCAGGCTTTGGCCAGCAGTCCTACCACATCTTTTTTAAAGGGGGTAGCCATGATATTATAATCTGTATAGGCAGATGGCCATAAACAGAATCCGTCGTGATGTTTGGCAGTGATGGTCAGGTATTTCATACCTGCATCGCTGGCGGTTTTCACCCATTCATCTGCGTTAAAATTGATTGGATTAAATACTTTGTACAGCGTGTCGTAATCTGTGGCAGGCACCTGGTGGTGGCGCGACCAGCCTATTTCGGTACCACGCAGGGTTACGGGCCCCCAGTGGATAAACATGCCAAAGCGCAGATCCATAAACTGATTCATCACCGCTTTGCTGGTGAGTATTTTTGGATCCAACTCGGCATTGGTCTGGCTGTAGCCGTTGAGTGCCAACAGCAGTAAACATAATGTGGCAATACGTTTCATTATTCCTGGAGATTTATTTATAGTGTACGTTTATAACCTAGTTCGGCGCCTCCACTTACCGGCATAATACAACCGGTAACAAAGCGGGCATTATCAGATAACAGGAACGCACATACGCTGGCAATTTCTGTCGCTTCCGGGCAATAGCCCAGTGCGTGAATATGGTCCAGGTATTGTTCCATGCGGGCGGGATCTGGCTGTGCTTTATTCCACTCACGCAGCATCGGTGTCCACACACCTGCCGGCGCTACCGCATTTACGCGGATGCCATCGGGCGCATAGTCCAGCGCCATGGCTTTGGTGAGTCCGTTAACCGCACCTTTACTGCCGGCATAAGCCGCATGATTTTCCTGTCCCATGTCTCCCACCATACTACTGGTATTCAGGATACAACCCCTGGAAGCTTTCAATGCCGCAATGCCGTGGCGGGTGGTATAATAAATGCCGCGGATGTTTACATTCATCAGCAGCTCCCATTCTTCTTCTGTTGTGTCGTGTAATGGTTTGGCAGGACTGGCAATTCCAGCGTTGTTATGGATAGCATCCAGTCGCCCATAGGTTTGTAATACGGTGTCGATGGCAGTTTTTATCGCTGCGCTGTCCAGCAAATCGGCCGTCAGCAACAGGTGTGATGCCCCCAGTTGTGTTTTTAATGCCTGCAATGCGGTAGCATCTCTGTCGATCACCGCTACGATCGCTCCTTCTGCCGCATAATTCAAGGCACAGGCAGCTCCTATGCCGGAAGCACCACCCGTGATCAGCACTATTTTATTCTTCAGTATCATCATTCAAATTATTTCCGTGGAAAAATGTACGTGAAATACAAGTTCGTTTGGCACCTGATTTCAAAAGTAATCATGGATAAGGTATGTCATCCCGGTTAAATTGACTTAAATCAGCACTATTTTGACTTTATTAATCATTTTCCCTATTTTAGCCTGATAATATGAAGCCACTTTTTGCCATACCGGGCGACAAAGCCCTTGAACAGCGTGTATACCTGGTAAAGGAAATTACGCAGCCTTACTTTTCCACGGAATTTCATTTTCATGATGAATGCCAGCTGGTATATGTAGTGGAGAGTGCCGGCCGCCGCATCATTGGCGACAACGTAGAATATTTTGAAAGCGGGGAACTGATTTTTGTGGGCTCCGGTACGCCGCATGTATGGCATAATGAGCAAAAATATTTTGAAGGAAAAGATAAGCTACAGGCCAGGTCCATTGCCATGTATGTATCACCTGATTTATTGCTGGAGCATCTCGGACCTTTTGGTAATATCAGCAACGTAAAAGCCTGGTTAAAAAAGTCGCAACGCGGCATACAGTTTTATGGCAACGCCAAAGCAGAAATACTGGCCTTGATGCAGCAAATGCTGCAGGAGCAAGACCTGCAGCAAACCATTAGTTTTATCACGCTGTTACAAAAAATGATGACCACCAAAGAATACAGGCTGCTGGCGGGCACCAACTATGTTAACCTGTATAGTGATAAAGATCAGTCCAGGATGGATGATATCTTCAAATTTATTTTCAAGCATTTCAAAAGAGACATCCCCCTGTCAGAAATAGCAGCGATAGCGGGTATCAACGTACATTCCTTTTGCCGCTTCTTCAAAAGCAGAACACAAAAATCGTTTACCCATTTTGTGAATGAATTAAGAATTGGCTACGCCTGCAGACTGTTACAGGAAAAGGAAATGTCGATGATGGAGCTATCTGTTAAATGCGGGTATAATAACACCACCCACTTTAACCGCTTCTTCAAAAAAATAAAAGGGAAAACACCGAGGGAGTATAAAAAAGATGTTTCACAGTTGGGTTGATTGGTACGAGTTTTTGTCTTAGGACAGGATTATACTGATTTTGATGATTTTCACGATTTTTATTTTAAAGATTAATAAGATTAAAAAAGATTAGCGAAGATGAACATCATATGTTATTCATCTTCGCTAATCTTTTTTAATCCTGTAAAAACAAAATCGTGAAAATCATCAAAATCAGTATAATCCTGTCCCAAGACAAAAACTCGCTCTCCTCTACGCGTTCACCAAAAAATATACGATCCGCGTACCTTGTGCAGCCTCGCCGGTCGTTATTTTCAGCACATGTTTACCAGGTGTTAAATTATCGCCCAGGATCAGATACCAGGGCAGGTAAAGACTTTTACTCCACTGTGTATGTAAGTCTTTCGTTTGTACGGGACCGTTATCAATGCTATAATTAATGACACCAGCATCCGGACCGGATACAATACTGATCCCAACAGTACGGCCGGTGAAGGGGAACTCCAGACTGGCGTGTGCTTTATCGGATACCAGCATAGGTACTTTCACAAAGCCTTCGCGGGTGCCCACCTTATCCGAAGGTTCCCATGATTCCATTAAAGAGAAACCATTTAATGCTTTGGCGGTATGTATATCACCATAGGCGCCGTTTTCATAATTCATCGGATCTGCCGGAGCGGGTAACTTTGCTGATACAAGGTGTTTGGGAACCGGTCTGCTGAAAGCACTGTCCAGCAAATTTTTGATGGCATTAAAATAAATATTTTGTCCAAAGGGGGACGGATGTAAATCTTTGAAATCTTCTTTCCAGGTAAACTCGTGCGCACCGATGCGGGTGGTTACTTCTTTGGCCAGGTTGATAAAGGGAAGATGGTATTTCTTTGCGAGGTCTTCATGTACCTGTACTTCCAGCGGTACTTTACCGGCGTTGTAGTCGGCTATTTTATCTTCGTCCACAAATGCCATCAGCACAATATTGACCTGCGGATTAGCGCGGAGTGCATGCCGGATAATGCCTTCCATGGCTCTGCGCTGTGTTTGTTCGTTGGTACCATTTACATGGTCATTCACTGCCGCTTCTATAAACAACAAATCGGTGGTACCCTTATCCAATACATCTTTTTTAAACCGGAAGGAATGTGGCAAGCTGCCTAAAGAAGGAATGCCGGCATTGATAAAGCGAAAAGCCGTACCGGGATAAGTAGCAGAAAGATAATCACACACTTTGCCGCGCCAGCCTTCCATGTTGGTGATAGATCCTCCGAGAAAGGTCACCGTGGCTTTTTTATCCGATTGAACATGATACCATGCATTGTCCGGTTGACCATACCAGGTAATAAATTGCGTTTGTGCCTGTGCCGTAACGGTCATGGCTACACTCAGTAGCAGCCATACAAATTTTCTCATCATAGTAGCGATCCCTTTTACATTCCATCTTATGTTACTTATTTCTTGCAAGTTCCCTGATTTTGATACAGGTGGGCATAGTGGTTAAGTAACCATTGTCAGCGATAAATGTAAATATAATACCTGTTATTTTTTTATTGCGGTTTATCCATGGATGGCTGCCAAATAAACCAGGGCTGCTGTTTTCTATCAATGCGTCGCCGGGGCCGGTTACATCCCGCCAGTTTCCGATGCCATAAATGCCTTTGCTGCTGAGCAATGACAACGGGTAAGGAGAATAGGCAAAAGTAGTAGTGCTATTTGTTTGGGGTTGTTCCATCGCAGCAACCGCCGCTTCACTTAGTACCCGGGTACCGTTGGCCGCTACTCCTTTATTCATGATCATATAGAGGAAACGCATATAATCATCCGGTGTGCTGCTGGCGCCTCCACCAATCTGAGGGTTGGCAGTTAAACCGAAGCCGGTGCTGGTCATACCACAGGGTGTAAACAGCTTTTCGTCCGCCAGTGTTTTCCAGTCTTTCCCAGACGCCACTTCACAAATACGGCCTGCTACCTGCATACTCACACCACCATAATAGAAAGTGGAACCGGGCGTATATTGTAACGCTACATTTTTTGCGATGCCATCCGCCGCTGCCTGGAGGGTGATCAGCACATTGGACTCGTACCCCTGGGTAGAACTACCCGGAAATCCCGAAGTATGCGAGAATAGTTGCGCGATGGTGATGCCTCCTTTATGATAGGTGGTGAAGATGGGCAGGAATTTACCCACGCTGTCTGTTAACTTTATCTTGCCTTCATCGACGAGGCTCATCACTACAGCAGCCGACAACCATTTGGAGCAGGAGGCTATCAGTTGGCGTGTACTGCCATCATACCCGCCAAATCCTTTGGCGTAGACTGTTTTCCCATCTACCTGGATAATCCCATAACATTTACCACCAAATTGATTGGTTGCCGCGTCCGTCAATACCTTGTCGACATCATTATAGGACGGTGCAATGACGGTTTTGGATTCAGATTTAGTACAGCTGGCCAGCAGTATGGCCGCAAAGCAACATAACAAATAACAGTGTAGGTTCGATCTCATGTGTGTAAACTAATAAATAATTAAACGTAACGCTATCAACATTCTCTTTTTCAACTAAATTGCGGCCCAAATGAAATATAATAACGTTCTTTTCGACCTGGATGGTACATTAACCGATCCAAAAACCGGAATTACCAAATCGGTGCAATATGCGTTGGCGAAAGCGGGCATTATTGAAAACGATCTGTCCCGGCTGATTCCTTTTATCGGACCGCCACTGCAGCAGTCTTTCATGGAATATTATTCCTTTACCGAAGCGCAGGCCTGGGAAGCGGTAGCCGCCTATCGGGAATACTTCAAAGTAACGGGTATTTACGAAAATGAGCGTTACGAAGGTATTCCGGAACTGCTGACCACTCTGTTAGCGCAGGGACGTCGTTTATTTGTGGCGACCTCCAAGCCGCAGATTTTTGCAGACGTAGTGATCCGCCATTTTAACCTGCTTCCCTATTTTACCGCTGTTTATGGCAGCGAGCTGGATGGCACCCGGGCCGACAAAGGAGAACTGATCAAATACCTGCTTACGAAAGAAAATCTGGCGGCAGAGCATACCATCATGGTGGGCGACCGTAAGCACGATATCATTGGTGCAAAGAAAAATGATATTGCCTGCATTGGTGTAGGCTACGGTTACGGTAGTACGGAGGAACTCAACGCCGCCGCACCCGACTATATATTTAATACAGTAGCCGACCTGACAACGGCCTTTTCGGAAGGTCCGGAAAAAAAATGATGCATCTCCCCTAAAATTATCTTGCCCTAATTACTTTATTAGCCCTTTATTAAGGCATTCGTTAGTGCCCCTCTGCTTACTTGCAGGAAGTTTCCACGTTTTTACCCGTAGCCCGGCATTGTTCAAAAGAAAACCTTGTACTGAAGATCCGATGATCCTTCCACGAGTATTTATTCATTCACATCTGACATGAAAATCCAATAGTAATTCCTAAACATCAATTTTCCACACATGAAAAACAAGTTGCATCTACTATTCGCAACCCTTGTTGCCTTGTCTGTTGGCTGCTCTAAAAAAGAGGCTGCCACATCTTTACAGTCGCTCGCTGATGGCAAAAAGTCTTCCATTAGTGCATTAGGCTCTCCTGTCGGCGATGTAGTCGGTAAGGTAACGGTAGGCTACCAGGGCTGGTTTGCCGCCAATGGCGATGGTTCCCCTATTAATGCCTGGTGGCATTGGACACAAAACTGGGGGGCGTCTCCTTCTTCTACCAACAATGGTATTAAATCCTGGCCGGATGTGCGGGATTACAGCAGTACCTATCAAACTGCCTGGGCAAATCTGAATAATGGATCGCCGGCGAAGCTATTTTCTTCGTTCACTGACCAGACAGTAAACACTCATTTTCTCTGGATGCAGCAAAACGGTATTGATGCGGCCGCACTGCAGCGCTTCAACCCCAATGGTACCGAAGGTCCTGTGCGGGATGCCATTACGGCGAAAGTGAAAACGGCCGCAGAAACGTATGGCCGCAAATTCTACATTATGTATGATGTAAGCGGCTGGACCAACATGCAGTCGGAGGTAAAAACCGACTGGACCAACAAAATGTCTGCTTACACCTCCTCTTCTGCGTACGCAAAGCAGAATGGCAAGCCGGTGGTATGTATCTGGGGCTTCGGCTTTAATGATAACAACCATACCTGGTCGGCGGCGGTATGCCTGGATGTGATCAACTGGTTTAAAAACCAGGGCTGTTACGTCATTGGTGGGGTTCCTACTCACTGGCGTACGGAAAGTGATGATTCCAGACCCGGTTTCCTGAACACCTACAAGGCGTTCAATATGATTTCGCCCTGGATGGTGGGTCGCATCGGCAATGTAAATGACGTAGATAATTTCTACACAAATGTGAACACACCGGATCAGGCTTATTGTAACACGAATGGCATCGATTATCAGCCTTGTATTTTACCGGGCGATTTGCAGGAGCATCAGCGCGCACATGGTGATTTCATGTGGCGGCAGTTTTACAATATGGTCAGAGTAGGTGCGCAGGGCATTTACATCTCCATGTTTGACGAGTACAATGAAGGTAACCAGATCGCTAAAACCGCAGAGAGTGCAGGTTTCATCCCGGCAGGTTCCAACTTCGTCACGCTGGATGAAGACGGCGTGGCTTGCTCCGCAGACTATTACCTGCGCCTCACCGGCGATGGTGGCAAGATGTTAAAAGGATTGATTGGCCTCACTGCTACGCGCCCTACACAACCTATTGTAGGTGGTGGCACCGGCGGCGCGCCTATTGGCCAAACCATTACGCTGAAAAGCTCCAACAACCTGTATGTATGCAGTGAAAATGCTTTACAGGCCATGAATGCCAACCGTACTGCGGTAGGCCCCTGGGAACAGTTTGTAGTGGTAAATGCCGGCAACGGTAAAATTGCCCTGCAAAACGGCGGCAAATATGTGTCCTCTGAAAACGGGACCCAGGCTATTACCTGTAACCGCACGGCAATTGGTGGCTGGGAGCAATTCGACTGGATCAGCAATAGCGATGGCACCATTTCTCTGAAAGGTGTTAACGGCAAATTCGTGTCCAGCGAAAGCGGTACACAGCCCATGACCTGCACCCATACTACTGCCGGCGCTACCGAGAAGTTCCGGGTAAATCAGTAAAAAACAAGAGGTTTCTTTTATTTGATTATTCAGATATCACAGCGATAAGTTGAAGAGATCTTGCGATAAATTATCTGAATAATCAAATAAAAGAATACCCAAATATCAGTAATTTTGGCCCGGCTAAAAATGGAGACCAAATGAACGACCAATCCGGGGATGTGTTAGTGAGTATTATCATTGCTACGTACAATGCGTCTTTTTATATCGGGGAATGCCTGCAATCTATTAAAACACAATCAGCAAAAAATATAGAAGTCGTGTTGGTAGATGGTGCCAGCACAGACGACACCATGGCCATTGTAAAAGCTTCCGGTCTTCCGTTACTCAACTGGGTGAGCGAACCGGATAAAGGTATTTATGATGCCATGAACAAAGGGATCGGTATGGCCCGTGGCAAATGGATCCATTTCCTCGGCGCAGATGACCGTTTGTTGCCGGACTTCAGCCAGTTGCTCGCACATTTACAGGACGACCACACCGTGTATTATGGCAACAGTGACTGGTACGCCGATAGAGCAGAAGTACCTTACACCCTGATGCAGGGCAGTTTCAGCTCCTACCGCCTGGCAAAATGGTGTATCAATCATCAGTCTATTATTTACCCGAAAGCTGTTTTTGAAAAATATATATACGATGTCCGTTACAAAGTAAACGCGGACTACGCCCTGAATATGGCGGTATGGGGTGATCCCCGTTTCAGGAAGCAACATTACGAAATCAGTATCGTGCGTTATAATTTATCCGGTTTCTCCTTTTTCACCAAAGACCAGGTATTTGAAAACGATAAATTAAAACTGATTCGCCAGCGTTTGGGCTGGTGGACGTATGCGCGGTTAATGATCAAGCATTACAAAACAAAGATGCGCCGTTCCGAAAGTTAATCCCATACTGGCCGCTGATTTATATCCTGAAAAGCTGAAGCTAAAATTGCTATATCTGAATTAAAAATTGTCTTTATAGGATAAAATTGCATCAACCTGCAAATAAAATGCAAAAACGTTTTAGTTATCTGGAAATATTTATACTTTTACTATGCGGGTAATTGTAGAAGAACCAAAAATACCGCCTTTACATCTAATTTGTTCACTTAAATAATGGATTCGCACGTTCACTTGAAAACAAAGCATGGTTAATCTGCTAAATCGATTATCTAGCACATTTCCGGAGATTAAGTTTTTTCCGGTTAATATCAGTTTCACGTATGAAGTATCAAATTTATTAAACCTATAAACCTATCGCCAGGGGCAGCCATTCATCATATCTGTTGTTGCCGGCCAAAAACATTCATATCTCTGTAGCAGAGCTATGAAAGAACATGTATAACATGGTCTTTTCAGAAAGATTATAAATGTGTAGCTGATTCCATTTTATACCGGTGTTCCCATTTTCAACTGCCTGCAAATGCAGGCCTGTACTCAATTTTTATGCTACTGTATAAAAGAGGTGTTGCATTTGTATAGTGGTGGCTGCAGCGCTACAGCAGGATAAATATGCTTTTTTTGAAAAATCGTTTTTGCATATCATCCCTTTATAAAACCAAAATTATGACCAACGCGCTTTTGCGACAAAAGCTACATGACACCTAGCGCTTTTACCGGCTGTACTGGCCACTGCAGGAAAAATCGATAAACTATTGCTGTGATCAAAAGCCTGGAATAATTTTCTCAGGCCGGGTAATAAATATAACATTAACACCTCACCGGTGCCTATGGCAACCGGGCACGGGATACCTGTTGCTGTATACTAACGTTACCGTACACACGAAGTTATCAATACAAGGCAGCATATAGCTGATCATCCGGAAAATGCAGATTATCCGGACAGGCTATCTGCATGCCATTACATTCCTGGCAGGTACATCCTACCTATTCATCAACTGAATTTTTCCATCGCCGGAAAGATAATGGGCTTTGTATGGCAAAGAAACAAAGCCCCCATTTTAATAAACCAAAAAATCCAAAACGTATGAACAGAAATTTGACTTTTCTGATGCGAACAGGCCTACCAAGTGCATTGCTGCTGCTAATGACACTGATGGCCTTCTCTCAGGACAAAAAGATCACCGGCAGGGTATTTGACGCCCGCGACAATTCTCCCCTCCCCGGTGTAACCGTGCAAATAAAAGGTACTTCCTCCGGCACACAATCCGGCACCGATGGTACTTATTCCCTGCAGGTACCCGGTAATAATTCCATCCTCGTTTTTTCGTTTGTTGGATATAACCCGCAGGAGAAATCAGTAGGCAACAGCACCATCGTAAATGCGGCACTTGCTACAGACGTTAAGTCACTGCAGGACGTTGTAGTGGTGGGTTATGGTACGCAACGCAGATCCGACCTCACCGGCGCCGTGGCATCTGTTAAAGCAGCCACGCTGCAGGAAAGACCCGCTCCTTCCGTGAATCAGGCACTCAGCGGACGTATCCCCGGTGTGCAGATTAATACTAACTCTGGTCGCCCGGGCGGACAAACAAATGTACGCGTACGTGGTTTCAGCTCCATTAACACGACTAACAACCCATTGTATGTAGTAGATGGTGTGGCCCTGCCAGTAGGATCGCAGGAACAGAACAGCAATGCTATCGACTTCATTAACGGTAACGATATAGAATCAATCGATGTACTGAAAGACGCTTCTGCCACCGCTATCTATGGCGCCAGAGGTGCCAACGGTGTGGTGATCATCACCACCAAACATGGCACCGCAGTAGGTGGCCGCGTAACGTATGACACCTATCTCGGTAAAAATGAAATTGGTCCGCATCGTGTAGAAATGCTCAATGCAAAAGAATACCTGGCTGTAGAAGATCTGGCCTGGAAAAATGCGCAAACGTATGATCCCGCAGGCTGGGCCGCCGGCGATTATGTAGCCAGAAATCCTGCCCTGAAAAGAAAAGACACCAGACTGTTCGACAAAGATGGTAATCCACTCTATGACACCGACTGGCTGAAAGAATCCGTTCAAAACAAATTAACACAAAGTCACCAGCTCGGATTCACCGGCGGTAATGCCGATACACAATATGGCTTATTCCTCGGCTACCTGGACGATAATGGCCTGTTATTAAACTCTTACCTCAAACGCTACTCCGCCCGCTTCACCATCGATTCCAAAGTAAAAGAATGGCTGAAAGTAGGCGGCTCTATCAGCTATAACAACCAGGAAGAAAATCTGGTGGACATTGGCACCGGCGGATTGAACTCTGTACGTATGATCACCGAAGGACTTCCCTTTCTGCCTATTAAATTTGAAGATGGCACCTGGTCTAACAACAAAGTATATCCGGGCGCTGAAGGTGGTTCCAACCCTGTGCAGATCCTCACAGACAGAAAGTACATCCTGAATACGCAAAACCTGCTGGGTAACGCCTATGCTACTATCAGCCTGGCTAAAGGCCTGGAATTGCGCAGTGTACTCGGTACCAACGTGGTTACCCGCGGCCGTCAGGAATACATGGGCAGATCTCTCCTCGACATCTCCGCTTCACAAGGTGGTATTGCTATCCTGGACAACCAACGCGAATCATTCTGGTCGTTCGAAAACTATCTTACCTACAACAAAAAGGTAAAGAACCACTCCTTTACCGGATTGTTGGGATTGTCCTGGCAGGAAAACAATGTATTTGGATTTAATGCCCGTGCAGAAAATTTCTCCACAGATTATTTTGAGGAAAACAAACTGGGGGCAGGTTCCAATATCCCGGCCAGTGGCGTAGATTCACGCCGCCGCCGCTATGCATTCAACTCCTATTTTGCCAGGTTTAACTATGCTTACAAGGAACGCTACCTGTTTACTTTAACAGGCCGCGCCGATGGTTCTTCCCGTTTTGGTGCCAACCATAAATATGCTATGTTCCCTTCTGCCGCACTGGCATGGAGAGCAACGGAAGAACCTTTCCTGAAAGACAGCCGCGTATTATCCAATCTTAAACTACGCACCAGTTTCGGCGTTACCGGTAACTCAGAACTGGACCCCTATAAATCACTGGCTACACTGGCCGCTAACAGCGACTACGCAGCTGTCATCGGCGGTACTAAAGTACAGGGCGTTGGTACCAACCGACTGGCCAACCCCGACCTGAAATGGGAAAAAACAGCCCAGTATGATTTCGGCGTGGAAATAGGATTCCTCAAAAACAGGCTCAACCTGGAAGCAGATCTCTACTACCGCAAAACCAGCGATATGTTGCTCGATGCACCAGTGCCTACTACCAGCGGTTATAACACCATTACCAAAAACGCTGGTACCATGGAAAACAAAGGACTGGAACTGGGCCTCAATGCCCTGATCCTGGACAAAAAAGATTTCTCCTGGAACACTATCTTCAACATCTCCTTCAATAGGAACAAAGTACTGTCACTCGCTACACCTGCTGATATATTCGGTATAGGCGGACCAAACTTTACCAACCAAACCAACATTATTCGTGTAGGCGAACCCGTTGGTTCGTTCTGGGGACTTGTACGCCTGGGTACCTGGAGTACCTCAGAAGCCGCCGAAGCCGCCAAATTTAAAGACTACCGCGGTGGTAAGCCCATCCTGCCAGGCGATATCAAATACCTGGACGTAAATGGCGACCATGCCATTACAGATGCCGACCGTATGATTATCGGTAACGGTAACCCTAAAGGATGGGGTGGTTTTATCAATACCTTCAAATACAAAAGTCTCGATCTCACCATTGAACTCCAATATACCTTTGGTAACGATGTACTGAACATGACGCATCACTCAGGGGAAGACCGTACCGGCTTAGCCAATAGCTTTGCGTCTGTACTCGACTACTGGACACCGGAACATCAGAACACCATGATCGCCGCGCCAAGAAACCCTGCTGCCGGTTATGTAACAAACGTAGACACCCGCTGGGTGGAAGATGGTTCTTTTATCCGTGGTAAAAACATCCTGCTGGGATATACTTTCAATAACTCCGTTATCGAAAAATTACACCTTAGCCGGCTGAGAATATATACTTCCGTGCAGAACTTCTTCCTGAAAACCAAATTCAGTGGTAATGATCCGGAAGTTACTACTTACACCAATGCCTTCGCACAAGGTCAAACCTTCTTCGATTATCCCAAACCAACTACTTACATCCTGGGATTAAACGTGGCATTCTAATTTTTTCAGTCAACAAAAAACTAGTTATGAAAAGAAATATCATCAATAAAATAGGATTGTGGATGCTGGGCAGCGCCATGATGCTGGGCATGAGCACGGGATGTACAAAATTCCTGGATGAAGCAGATCCTTCCAATCTTAGCCCGGATAGTTACTTTACCCTTCCCGAACACGCTGATGCCGCCATTTACGCAGCATATGCACGCACAAGACTCGTAGGTTACGGCGCCGGTATTTTTTCCAATAATTTCCAGTTGCTCGATGCACCCACCGGCACCATCACCACCGGTACCGCACAAAACTCTGATCTCAACAACCTGCTTGGATTAGTTTACAACGGGGATAACCTGCACATTGGCCAATGGTGGAAAGAACTCTATCGGCAGATCGCTGAAGACAATCTCGTGCTGGATAAGGTACCCGGCATCAATCCCATGGATGAAGCGCAAAAGAAAAGAGTATTGGGAGAAGCACATTTTCTCCGCGCCTGGGCTTATTTCTATGCCGTAAGATTATGGGGCGACGTGCCATTGATCCTGAAACCACAAACACCGCAATCAGAAGATTTCAGCCCCAGCCGCGCTAAAGCAGAAGATGTGTACAACCTTATTGTACAGGATTTGAAAGACGCTGAAGCAGCCGGATTAGCCTGGACCAACGCCAATGGCCGCGTAGGATTAGCTGCAGTAAAGGCGCAACTGGCAAAAGTGTACCTCACCATGGCCGGTTTTCCGCTCAATAAAGGAGCTGCTTACTATAAACTGGCGGCCGATAAAGCCAAAGAAGTAATCGATTATTCCAACGCCCATCCCGGCGAAATTGCACTGTTCACTACCTATGCCGATCTCCACAGCACTGCTATGAACAACAAACTGGAACACCTGTTCCAGGTGCAATACCTGACCGGCGTAGAAGAAAATCCATTACAATCCATCATGCTGCCCAACAACTCCCTGCCTAAAAACATCTCTGCGGTAGGTAGTGGCGTTGGTAGCTCCATGCCTACTTTATCTTTTTATAATTCTTATAAAAAATTTGAACCAAAAGATAAACGTACCGATGAGCAACAGTTTTTCTATACCTCCTATTTTGAAAATGGCAGCGGCGCCGTTTTCCCATTGGGCGCTCCCTATATCTTCAAACACTTCGATGTAGACGACCATGGCAAACCAGGTAAAGATGGTACTAAACATAGTAACCTGAATGTACCGCAAATCCGCTATGCTGAAGTGCTGCTGATCTATGCAGAAGCACAGAACCGTGCTGACGGAACCGCTAATACAGCTGCTTATACCGCACTGAATGCGATCCGTTTCCGCGCCGGCCTTGATCCATTATCCGGCCTTGCCCAGGGCGATTTTGAAAATGCCGTATGGCGGGAACGCGTACACGAATTCTGCTACGAAGGCATTGTTTGGTTTGATATGCTCCGCACCCGGAAAGTATACAACGAAGACACCAACGGGTTCGATGCTTTTGTTGGCCATGTCAACAAAAATTCCGGTCAGGCATTGCAGCAAAAACACCTGCTGTACCCACTACCCATATTTGAAATGAAAAACAATCCCAATCTGAAACCGCAGAACGAGGGCTACTAAATTTGCAGGGGCTGACCAAAAAAAGTGGCTGTTGCACAACTCTTGCCAAAAAGGCTCAATAACCTCTTACTTAATTTAGGTTAGAAGGTTATTGAGCCTTTTACTGTTAGTAAAAATGTTGTTGTTGTTACAGTGATAAGTTGATATTAAGCTGTGTATAA
>NZ_DATCVJ010000389.1:0-5180 GCF_036566945.1 Chitinophaga sp.
CCTGTTCATATACCTGCACGAGATAAGGGTCCGGCGCTTCATGCCGTTCAATTAACCCGGAAATTTTGTTTTTAAATTTCTTCAAATCTATGGTGAGTACATCTTTCGCGGTAATCTCCAGATCCGGATAAAAAGAAATGATATGCGTGAATCCTGTTTTATATACTTTAATAATTTCGGTTAACCGCCGTGTGGCTTCTTCCTGCGTAATGGCCACCGCTTCGAATGCATCTTCTTTTTTGGTGCCTGAAATGTAGCAGAGATGCGTGATCACACCGGCGGCCCTGCCCGCGAGATAGCGGAGATAGGCTTCCACCAGGTATTTAGTTTCCTTTTTAGACCAGGATACGTGCAGCACCGTATGATCAAAGGTTCGGATGTTTCCTTTGAGAACGCTGTTGTCAATTACTATTTCTATCGGCAATCTTTTTTCGGTAGTGCCTTGTGTACAGGCTTCGTATAAATTACGCACGGGTACTACCAGGTCTTCCATCCGGTGAATGGCCACTGCGGCCATGTTGCGGAGGGGTAAGCGACCTTTTTTCACCATCACCGTTTGCAACGTACTTTGTTCTGCAGCGGGAACGGGCAACAACTCATTTTTGACAGACCACTGCTGTAATTTATTCAGGTCAAAAATTTCTGTTTCGCTGAGCAGCAGCTGACTATCGTTATAGCGAATACCTAACACCTTATTGTAATACGCCCGGAAGGGATTTTTGAAGAAGCTGATTAACTCTTCAATCGTAATCTCTTCAAAGGCTAAAGGTGTGGTGATTTTACTTTCATTGAGAAAGGATGTAGTGGCGGCTTCTTTCGTACTCAGGTAAGAAAAAAGACGTTCATCCGTGCCGGCATATTTCCTGCTGAAGCTTTGCAGTGGTTGTAAGGTCACCAGCTGACTGCGCACCGTTTCCGGCGAAGCAGTTCCTGCTTCAATATAATCTATCAGCTCGTCTACCAGTGCCGATGGTGGCAGGTCGGCATTGTCTTTCGCATTTTTGCCGAGGTAACTGATGTACAAATATTCTTTGGCAGACAACAAGGTTTCCAGGAACAGGTGTTTATCATTTTCTT
This sequence comes from Chitinophaga sp., assembly GCF_036566945.1. Taxonomy (GTDB): domain Bacteria; phylum Bacteroidota; class Bacteroidia; order Chitinophagales; family Chitinophagaceae; genus Chitinophaga. The sequence goes on from NZ_DATCVJ010000389.1 coordinate 1,078, forward strand.
TCACATTACGATCTCCTTTCTGCCGGTTTTCTTCCATGATGTTGAAACTGGATTTATTTTCCCGGCGGGGAAATTTATCGTAGTTCAATCCCATGAGGGCTACCACTTTAAACGGAATACTACGCATGGGGATGAGCGAGCAGAAAGTGATACCACCGTTTACAAACAAGCCCGCGCGGGTGCTGCCGGTGAGGGTATCGAGGAAGCTGTGGCTAAACACTTCGAAGGTTACTTTTTCACTCATAAACTCGTTGAGTGCATTGTAAGCGGTGAGTTGTTTTACCAGGGTGTTATAATCTTCATCTACATCTTCTACGGGTTCAAACACCATGTTGTGCAGTACTCTTTCCGTATAGGCTACCCACTCCACAATGGTGCGGGGGCGGCGCCTGTCAAGGATCGACGACATGAGTACTTCTGCAAAATGACAGAACCGGATCACGTCGTGGGCATCGCTGCCTTCGGTGATATCCAGCGGGAAAAAGCTGTCTTCCCCGTTGCCGTATTCTTCTTCCCCGCTCATGCAAATGCCGTACATGATCCGTTGAATACCGTATTGCCAGCTCACAAAATGTGTTTCATCTTTTTTGTGGCCGTTGATGCCGAAGCGGATGTTGGCGGCTTCAATAATCCGGCGGATGAGTACCGGGTCCTGCAGGTTGAAACGTTTACGGATATACGAAAAGTCGAGCAACTGCATCACGGCTTCTGCCTTAAAATTCTCTTCGTTCATGGTGAGAATGGCGTGCAGGGCATTGAAGAGGTTGTCGTTGTCCGTATAGCTTTCGTCGGCGATGGTATATCTGAACGGATAAGGCGCATTGTTGAATACCGCTTTGATATAAGGGGCATATGCATCAATGTCGCTCACCATTACCACAATATCGCGGGGCGATAATTGCTCCTGTCGCTGCGCTACCAGGTGTACCAGGTAGTTGTAGAGGACTTCTACTTCGCGGGCTACGGTATAACAGGCGTTGATGGTAAGGGAGCCGTCGTTGATATCGTATTGAGAAATGGGTTCCCTATCGGCCGTGGTAGCGGCGATGAAAATGTCGTGTTGTATTTTATGGAGCAGCGTATCGGTATCTGGTTCTACCGTTTCTATTTCTTCGTAGGCATTAATAAATGCGTCGTAGGCGAAGAAGAGGCCGAAGCTGTCCTGTATAACTCTGCCCCAGCCGGTGAGCAGGGCGTTGCCGGCTTTGGAGTCTTCCAGTTCTTTGAGTCCTTTTTGCCGCCAGCGGGCCAGTTGTTTTTCGTTGCGGTCGTCGAACCAAAACATTACCGGCGCCGGGTTGATGATATGGAAATGTACATCTATGAAGCTGGATAGCTCATGCAGGATTTTTACGTGATACGCCGTAATAATGGATAACCCAAACAGGTGAATCACGGGCATACGGGACGTAAGGGCTGTTTTATTGTGTGCCGTGTTGCGCAGGGTGTCGAGGATAAAGTTACCTACGATGGTTTTATCCGGGAGGGCGCCACCCGACAGCTGTTTTACTTTTACCCACAGCCAGTGTTGCCAGCCTGCGCTGGCCAGGTCCGGGGTGTGGGTATTGGTCCATGCCTGGATCATTTCCGGGCGGTATACCTGGTACTGGTCAAACAGATCTGCTACTTTTTCCGCGAGGGCCATGCGTTTCAGGTCACTTTCTGCGTGCTGCTCTGCATAGTAGGCCGCTACTTTGGGAAATTTGGCCATGAACTCTTCCTTGCCCAGGAGCTTAAACACCAGCCAGCTAAGGTTTTGCGGCGACAGCACTTCAGAGAAGGGGCCACCCAGCAATACATATAACTGGTAGAGGAGATCATTTGGCTTTAAGAAGCGGCAGTTGGCCGCAATGCCCAAACGGTCTGCCAACTGGAGTTTCAGCCAGTTGTTCATACCTTCCGTTTGGGTAATAATATAGTGAGGTTGAAACACACTGTTGCCTGCATCCTGTAGGTCTTGCGCTAACCCGGATGATAAGCTATTGAGTGAGTTCGAAACTTTTAAAAACAATGCCATTGATAAATCCTTTGTTTACACTCCGCCATTCCCGAAGCATGTTATTTAATTTGCATGCGCGTCTACTTCTCTGAATCTGGAGGCAATTCCGGAAGCTCTTTCTACAAAGCGTTCTGCGGCCATGAGGATGACTTCCGGTGTTCCCTGAACATACACTTTTTGTTTGGCCCGACTCACCGCGGTGTACAGCAGTTCCCTGGTAAGAATGGGTACGTCTGTGGTATCCGGCAAAAGTACCAGTACTTCTCCGAATTCGGAGCCCTGGCTTTTGTGGATGGTCATGGCAAACGCCGTTTCTGCCTGGGTAAGATAGCCGGGTAATACGGCTTTCAGCGCCCCGGTGCTGTCTTCGAACCAGGCCATGAGTACGCCGTTTTCATCTGCCCGGATGATGCCGGTATCTCCATTAAACAAGCCATGCTCATAATAGTTACGGGTAAGTATGACCGGCCGGTTTTGGTAAAACTCTGTATTGGCCTGAATGAGCCGTTTATCGTGCAAAAATTTTTCAATTTGTTTGTTGACGGCGTATAGTCCTTGCGGGCCTTCTCTCACGGCGGTGAGTACACGCTGATTGTTCAGCAGCTTTAGCGCCGTGGGAATATCTTTTTCGGTGATGAAAGTTTCGTAGCCGGCAATAAAGTCTTCGAATAATTTTACAGATGCAGTAGGGTCAATGACTACCTGTTCATCTGCCGAAGGCGGAAAAAAAGAATGAATAACCGGTACATTATTGGCGATAACGGCCTTACTAAATTTGCCAATACCCGTATTGCCGGTAAAACGATGACTGCGCCTGAGTTCCACCAGGTGTTGAAAGAGTGGATGGCGACTATCCGCGTTTTGGGAGGCGGGTATGTGGCGGTATTCATCTCCAATAAAACTATTAATAAACTGACGCCGCGCTGCGGTAAAAAGGTTCAGTTTTTCCTGTGCCTGACAGAGATCACCAAACAAACTACCCGCTTCCACAGAGGCCAGCTGGTCTTTGTCGCCCAGCAAAATGAGGCGGGTATTGGGATGGATGGCTATCATTAGTTTAGCAAACAAGGCCACATCTATCATGGAGCACTCATCTACAATCACTACATCGTAGTTGAGAGGATTGTCTTTATTATGCCTGAAATACGGGCTACCATTGATGGGCTTCAGTAGCCGGTGAATAGTAGCGGGCTGTAGTAGCCGGAATTTTTCGGTAGTGGCGGCATCTACTTCTATGGTGGTGTTGCGTAAACTCTCCGCCATACGTGCCGCGGCTTTACCGGTAGGTGCGGCCAGCGCTACTTTCAACGCCGGGTCGGTGGCAAACAGGATCGCCAGAATTTTAGCGACGGTAGTGGTTTTACCAGTACCCGGGCCACCGGTGATGATGGTGAAATTATTTAATACCCCGGTGATGGCGGCGGCCAGTTGCCAATCGGCCGGATCGTTATCGTCGTTGGTAGTAGTGGTAGCGCCAAACAGTTTGCTGATCAGTGGTTGCTGACTTTGCAGGAGTGCCATTCTTTCCGGCAGCACCGCTTGTTCGGTTACCAGGAACTGTTTGATGCGTTGCAGAAATTCCGTTTCGTACCTGAAATAGCGTTGCAGGTAAAGCCTGTTCTGATAAATGACGAAAGGCTGTTTGTCGTTGCCCTGCGTACCTACCACTGGAATGGTTTCCAGGATGCTGTTGCTGGTATCTATTTTTTGGTAGGACTCCGGCAGGTTTTCCTGCTCTTCTTTTATTTTATCGAGATGCAGACAGATGTGTCCTTCGCTCCCTTTTTTTGATAGTAGATAAGCATACGGTTTCAGCGCCGGTATATCAAAATACTCGGCAAATTGTTGATGTACATCGTTTAGCGTGGGTATGTTTCGCATTCTTATCCGGACACTTGAAAAGATTAAAGTACGACTTTTTCCGCTTTGACTGAAAGGCTTTATATTGCTTTTAATCTATCACCTATATACTGTATACTATGTCTAAGAAATGGCATTTCTTAAGTACGTTGTTGTTAGTCTCATTTTTACATGTTAGCGCCCAGCAAAATTTAGAAAGAAAGTCGAGCCAACTGAAGGCAAATGTTACCGTCCTTGGATTGGG
>NZ_DATCVJ010000390.1:0-17793 GCF_036566945.1 Chitinophaga sp.
AAAGCTTTATTTAATTCAAATAATAAAACTGGTACCAGGTCAGAATTGAACGGCAGTATCGCTCAAAGTAGATTGGAAGGTTTTAACACAATGTTTACAACTGACCATTATAATGTTAAACCGAATGCATCTGGAGAGATAGTTATGAATATGTCCGCTTTAGCTAATTTTCAATTCAATCAGAACATATCCTATTATGGCCAAACCGTTGCCATATTATTGATTGAAAAAACAACAACGGCTAATCCAAGAACCAATTTCGGCAAATTTAATTTCGCTAACACAAACGCTGCTTCTCATCCTGACTGGGCAACTTTAACAGGCGACCCAACAACAGCCATTCAAACAGCAATAGACCCTGTATCAGGTTGGGCAATCAATACTGTTAGTACTGATCCAACTTATTGGGCAAAGTATGGTGGTAATTATGGGAATGACAATGAAGCTCCTGCTAACATTTATACCGATATTTTTCCAGCAGTTGTTTCTAAAAGTGCGAGGTTAAATTATGCTTTGAATTTTAATCCAGCTACACAAAACTATAACTATGAAGTAATTGGTACACCCGGAATGGGCTTACCTGCCGGCACTTACAATTTGAAGATACTTTCAAGTACGACAGCTGATTTTGCACCATCGAAAATTTGGGTAAAAATGGGTAGCAGTAATGGAGTATGTGATAATACAATTGTAGGTAAGGATAATGTTAACAACTATCTTTCTTATACAGGTTATTTAAAAGATGGAGAAACTATAAAAATTGGTTGCTATATGCCGGATGTTTGGGGTTTGTGTTTTATGAATGCAGTGATCGTTGAGAAAGTAGATTAATGTACTGATGAGGAACTTTTTGTAAAGACGTTATCTCATAAACTGTGCAAGGGAGTGTAAAATGAACTGTGTCAAAATAACTTTGCATTATTAAATTGATCTCATTATTAAATGATATTTTTTCTGGTACAGCTGAAAAGCGTAACTGATGCTGAAAAAAATATCGTTTGATAATGAGATTTATTTTTACAGATTGAGTTTCAACCGATCGCCAAATTTAATGGATAACTGAGATACCGTCAAACTCCAGTTCTGGAGCGGTTGGATCCATTTTTTCTGGATGTTCTGAGTTGCCAGGTAGATTAGCTTTAGCAGTGCCATATCCGATGTAAAGGCACCTTTAGTCTTAGTGACTTTGCGGATTTGTCGGTGGAAGCCTTCAATGGTATTTGTTGTATAGATTAACCTTCGTATGGCCTCAGACTAATCAAAATAAGTACTAAGCTTCGACCAGTTGCGCTGTCGGGAGATGACATTGTATGGCTGGTTTTACTTCCTAACATCCTTCGGCATCACTCCAAACTTCTTCCTGAACGCCGCCGTAAAATGATGCGGGTGTTTATATCCCATCCTATCCGCTACTTCTCCCACATACATTTTCTCGTCCTGCAATAGCCGTTTGGCTTCCTGCATGCGGATATCACTGAGGTAGCCAAATACTGTGGTGTTGAACAATTCTTTAAAGCCATTTTTAAGCTTCATCTGGTTAATCCCTGCTTTACGGGCCAGGGTGGTAATGGAAAGTGGTTGTTCATAATGTTGCGCTATGTACTGCTTTATGTCATGCAGACTTTCCACATCCTTTGCCGGTAATTTTGTTTTTTTCGGGAGATGTTGCTCATCCAGCTGTTTCACCTGCATCAGGAAAAGCTCGATGGCTTTGGCTTCCAGGTACATCGCTTTTAGATGGCCGTTGTAGGGTGATTGCCGCATATCGTTGATGATGCTTTGCATGGCGGGCATCATCTGTGCGGTGAAAGCGGGAGAGGGGGCATTGATGGTTTCGTCGCGCTGGAAGCTGCGCATAAAGGGACTTTCTTCCGTAAAAAAATGCTGATAGAAATCTTCGGACATCATAAGCTCGAAAAAGGAGCGGTTTTTAAGCCGGGTGGGGGCTACTATCATTTCATAAGGTTCCGGCGATTCCCGGTATACGACAAACTGTTTTTCGGGTATCGTGGACGCAGTGGTGATGGTATCGTCCTGCAGCCTGAAATGGGAGACAATCATTTTTTTAGCCGGGAGAAAAGACATGACTTTCCGGGTAGGGTTGCTGTAGTTACCCCAGCGGAGGTCTACTTCTTTAAAGGAGAGCTCTTCCAGCTGTATATGAAAACCGGATGCATCGTTGATCCTGACTTGTTTTTCCTGCACCGGGGTATTGTTTGTGCTACCCGTCTGACAACTACTGATCATAATACTTCTTTTTGCGTTGATGAGACTTCCTTTCCCGTTGGCTGCCGGCTGCTATGGCGTTTACCTTTGGGTCTACTAAATTAAATCATTAAAATGGAAAAGAACCAGTATATCACGGTATTTGGTGCCACCGGGAAAATAGGGAGTGCACTGTTAACGTTTTTGTCTGCCGCCGGTGTGCCCGTCATTGCGGTTACGCGTAATAAAAGCAAGGCCGTGGTACTGCCTTTTGTGGAATGGGTGGAAGCAGACATGGCGGATAAGGCGAGTTTACACAAAACGATGACAAACAGCCGGGCTGTATTTTTGTCGTCCGGTATGGGAACCAATTTTGTAGCGGAGCAGCACGGGGTGATACAGACCGCTGCGGAAGCGGGAGTGGAGCATATCGTAAAATTATCTTCTGCTGCTGCCGGTAAAAGTTCGCCCACGCACATGGCCAGCTCGCAGATAGGCCAGGCGCATAGTGCCGTGGAAGCGTTGCTGAAAGCAAGCGGTATTCCCTGGACCCTCCTGCAACCTACCGGGTTTATGCAGAACTGGTTAGGCGAATTCTCAGAAAGGGTAAAGCAGGAGCGCAGGATACTGGAAGCTACCGGCGATGGCAAGCGGGCATACATTGATGTACGGGATATTGCGGAAGTAGCCTTTCATGTTTTAACGGCGCCTTCGCAACATGTGGCTGCCACTTATGTGCTCACCGGCGGAGAAGCCATCAATTACGGACAACTCGCTACGAGCCTCAGTCAGGTGCTAGGAGAGCCGGTAACCTATGTGGCACTTACCCTGGAGGAAGCCAAACAACGGATGGAGCAGAAAGGCTTGCCTCCTGCTATGGTACAGACGTTTGTAGCCTATGCGGCCGTGCAGCGCAATGGGGAGGCGGAGTATGTGAGCAATGCCGTAGCAGAAATTTTGCGGAAGCCCGCACGCACCGCTGCAGCATTTGTAAATGACTATTCAGCCTGGTTTAAATGAAAACAAGGAATGACATGCCGGGAAAACAGCACCACCGTTTTTCCGGTATGTTCGGAATAAATGCAGCTACATCTTCATAAAATAAATTTGGGAACGCAAACAAAATATGATAGATTCAATACCATAAATTATTTTTGTTATTGTTTGCTTAAACGTTTAAGTAAATGAGTGCCGCGAAAAACTATTGCAAGAGAAAAGAGAAGTAATTCCACGCCAGAGAACACCGGCCAGCTGATTTTTATAAATAACTGATCCATGAAAAAAAGTAACAACCGACGTTTTTTTCTGAAAAATATAGCGGTCACCTATCTCGGTATTTCCGCATTGCCGGTAGTGGCATTGGCAGAAAACACTTCCGAAAAAGTAGCAGCTTCCGATAATGACCGCCATTTTAACGACAGCTACAAAGGGAAATATAATAACCGGATTGCGTTTCCTATCGGTGGCATCGGCGCCGGTATGTTTTGTCTGGAAGGCAGCGGCGCTATCTCGCATATGTCTGTTCACCATAACCCGGAAATGTTTTGCGAGCCCGCCATGTTTGCCGCCATCAGTATAAAAGGCGGTGAAGCCAGGGTGTTGGAAGGGCCTGTTCCGGACTGGAAAAAATTTGGTCAGCGGGATGCGGGGCTGGGCGGCACCGGCGGCGCTACCTGGGGACTCCCGCGTTTTAAAAACGCAGTGATGAAAGTCCGTTTTCCATTTGCCGATATTACACTCGAAGATGAAACAATGCCCGTGCAGGTAGCTATAAAAGGTTGGAGCCCTTTTATCCCGGGCGATGAAGATCATGCCAGCATGCCTGTTGGTGCCCTGGAATATCATTTTATCAATACCGGCCATAAAACGGAAGAATTCATCTTCTCTTATCACGCCCGTAATTTTATGCGGCAGGCAGATACCTTGCACAACGTAGAAGCCATGCCCAACGGATTTGTGTTAGCACAAGCCGCACCGGAAAACGCGGCGGAGAAGCAGGGACGTTTTGCGATTTATACTACGGAAACAAATACCATCGTAGATCATTGCTGGTTTCGTGGTGGCTGGTTTGATCCCCTGACCATGGTCTGGAATACTTTGAAAGATGGCCACACGCGCAATACCCCTCCGGTAGAAAAAGAGGCGCCCGGTGGCTCCCTGTTTGTACCATTCCAATTAAAGCCCGGTGAAAAAAAAGTCATCCGCCTCCTGATGGCCTGGTATGTACCGGATTCAAAATTACGTATAGGCGAAGAGGTGAGTGGTGAACCCAATTCATTCGGAAAATATTATAAGCCTTGGTACAGCAGCCGGTTTAAAGAGGTGGCTGCTGTATGTGACTATTGGAAAGATAACTACGCGGACCTGTATAAAAAGACCGCCCTTTTTACAGACACGTTCTATAAAAGCACGCTGCCTCCCGAAGTACAGGAAGCGGTAGCCGCTAACCTGACTATCCTGAAATCGGCCACCGTCATGCGACAGTATGATGGCCGTTTCTGGTGCTGGGAAGGCTCCGGTGATACCTGGGGCAGTTGTCATGGTACCTGTACACATGTATGGAATTATGCGCAGGCAGTACCCCATTTATTTCCTGCATTGGAAAGAAGTTTACGCCATACGGAGTTCAACGAAAACCAAAATGCAGAAGGGCATCAGGGATTCAGGGCGAATATTCCTATCTCTCCGTTGGTACATAATTTTCATTCGGCTGCCGACGGACAACTGGGAGGCATCATGAAGGTTTACCGGGAATGGCGTATCAGCGGGGACAATGAATGGCTCAAACAATTATATCCGCGCGTAAAAGTGAGCATGGATTATTGCATCCGTACCTGGGACCCACGTCGCAATGGATTGATAGAAGAGCCTCATCATAATACCTACGATATTGAATTCTGGGGAGCCACCGGTATGTGTACCAGCTTTTACCTGGGCGCCCTGCAGGCATTTTCATTGATGGGTACTTTCCTTGGCCATGATATGGCGGAATATACCGCCCTCTATCAGAAAGGAAAACATCAACTGGAAACAACGCTCTATAACGGAGAATACTTTATACAAAAAATTCAATGGACCGGACTAAACGCTCCGGACCCGGTACAAGCACAATCATTCAGTACACAGTACGCGGACGAAGCATTGGTGCTGCTCAAAAAAGAAGGTCCTAAATACCAATATGGTACCGGATGCCTGTCAGACGGCATTCTTGGCTCGTGGATAGCCCGGGTATGTGGCATGGAAGAACCCGTGGACCCGGCAAAAACAAAAAGTCATTTGCTGGCGGTACATCAATACAACCTGAAAAAAGATTTAAGTAATCATGTGAATCCACAACGCTCTACCTATGCATTAGGAAAGGAAGGCGGCCTGTTATTATGCTCCTGGCCTAAAGGAGGCATGCTGTCGCTTCCCTTTGTATACAGCAACGAAGTATGGACGGGTATTGAATACCAGGTAGCTTCTCACCTGATGTTCCAGGGCGAAGTGGCAAAAGGACTGGATATTGTACGCGCCTGTCGTAAACGATATGATGGTACGGTACGTAATCCTTTCAACGAATACGAATGCGGTCACTGGTATGCCCGCGCTATGTCGAGCTATGGCCTGTTACAGGGGCTCACCGGCGTGAGATACGATGCAGTGGAAAAAGCCATTTACATCGATTCAAAAATAGGTGACTTCAGTAGTTTTATTGCCACAGAAAAAGGTTTTGGTACGGTGAGCTGGAAGAAAGGTATCCCTTCCTTGCAGGTGGCCTACGGCGTGATACCCGCCACACATGCGGTCGTAGGCGGTAAAAAGATAGCATGGCAGGCATGATAAAGGTCCTCATTTATCATGCCTGCCTCTGGTCATAAACGACAAGTCTGCACCTCATTCACCAACTGCCCAATATGATCGATGCTGATTTCTACCCGATCATTATCCTGCAAGGTGAACCCATTATCCGGTACGAGGCAGGTACCCGTCATCAGGTAACAACCATCCGGGAACGCGCAGCCTTTGTACAAAAAGTTCACCAGCTCCTGGTGACTGCGTTTCATCTGGCTGATAGACACGCGGTCGGAATATTGTACCTGTTCATTGCGGTAAATAGACATGTTAATCATCGTGTCCGGCGGAATAGGGCTATCCGGTACCATCAAACAGGGGCCCAGTCCGGCACATTTCTCATATACTTTTGCCTGCGGCAGATACAATGGATTTTCTCCTTCTATGCTACGGGAGCTCATGTCGTTGCCTATAGTATAACCTTCAATTGTTCCCTGGCTGCTGATGAATAAAGTTAGTTCCGGTTCCGGCACATCCCAGGAGGAATCTTCCCGGATGAACAGGATTTGTCCATGTCCGGATACGCGGTGCGGTGTGGCTTTAAAGAAGAGTTCCGGCCGTTCTGCTACATACACTTTGTCGTAGAACGTAGCACCACCGGAGATTTCCGATTCTTCCATCCGGGCGGTACGACTGCGGTAATAAGTAACCCCCGCTGCCCATACTTCCTGTGCGCCGATAGGCGCCATTAAATCACCCGCCAGCAGTTCTGTTGCCAGTGCAGCTGAAATGGGTGTTCGTCCTTTCAGGTCGGCCCGCACGAGTTCAAATAATCCTTGTCTGTTTACATAGCTGTTCCAGTTGGCCGCTATGGTATAATACTGATCCTGGTAAGCAATTAGTAAAGTCGTGGATGTTTTATAAATGCGGATGATCTCCATGTGGATGTATTTTATTTTTTAGCAAGAAATTGTTCTACTTCTTTTAATGGTAACTGCCATAACTGAGCGGCCAGGGCCTGCAATGCTTTGGTGTCGCCTTCGAAGTGCATGGTCACCTGCCGGTAGCGGAGCGTTTCGCCGGGGTTCAGTGCGCGCGCATCGGAAGAAGATTCTACTTCATAGAACGGCCCCATTTGTGTGCCGTCTGCCAGAGGGCCATCGTTGTAACAGTTCACGGCATCACCTTTGAACGGTTCTTTTTGTTGCTCCCATTTGGAGTTAACATACCGGCCTTGTGGTACCACTTCGTAAAACAGCACGGTGAGGGTGTTGTTTTGCAGGTCTATGCTGCCGGCGCCTCTCCTGGCCACGAGTGGCGACAGGCCCAGTTTTCCGCGGGACTTGCCATCGGCGCGGAACAACAATAAACTATCTTGTATCAACAGATTTTGTGCAGATATTTTACCAAAATAATCATCGGTGATATGTTGCTTCGCATTGGGAATATGCTGAAAGGGTGCAACGATGGCGGTTTGATCGGAGGGTTTAAACATGCCGAGCAGCCAGATGCTCAGCAGGCCGTTTTGTTCCTGCCAGGTGCTGTCGCCACTATTGGTGACGGCATTATCCGTTTCGTAGGCAATACTTTTTATACCTGCGGGCAAATCAAATCCCAGTTGCGCCGTCACCTCGCTGTTGCCTAACAATCGGATAGTTCGGCTGATTTGCAGTGTAAAGCTGCTGCCTTTATAATTCTGCAGCGTACCCTGTTGCTGATAAGTGATGGCGGTATCGGATTGTGCAGTCACAGCATAGTGCGCGGTATCTATCAGTCCGGGTGTTTGCCAGTTGACAAAATCAAATGTTTTTCCCGGTGGGAAAAAGAGTGCATATTGACCGCCTTCGGGGCCGAGCCAGAAACGTTCTTCTCCACCAAATGCATTGATATGCGGTGCAAATTTTTGAGAATCTACCAGGTCGTAATTAATCCAGCCAAAACTTTTGCCCGCGTTACCGCCGGTGGTGCTGGTCATTACCCTCGCCTGGTAGTCGCCGGTTACCACCAGCCCACTGCTATCGCCGGCATGTTTTAATACGACTACATTTTTTAAATGCTGCTGCAGAAAAGCAACGTCTTCACCAAAGTTGACAGGCTTCATAGGTTGTTGTTCATGCGTGGTGCCGCCGCCATTGCATGCAGCTAAACCTGCAGCCAGACAACCGGAAAGAAGAAAGGATTTCATATCGATGGAATTAAACGATGAAAGCAAACAGTGAAAATTTCTTCGCCAGAATTTCTTTGTATCAAATTAACAGCGAAAAACAACAAAACGCGGGCGCTTTCGGCTTTTTGCTTTCTGCCTTCAGCTCCCAAAGTCATCAGGAATCAGCCATTTTTGCAAATGTGCCATTTACCAGTCGCCATATCCCCAGGGGGTTATGGTCCTGTAGTTCCGGTGGCAGCAGGTAGACCGGGAAATCCTGAAAGCATACCGGCCGGCAGAAACGATATATGGCGGCAGTACCTAACGAAGTGCCGGCAGCGGGAGTGGCCGCGGGCCAGGGACCGCCATGTACCATGGCATGGTTCACGGGCGCGCCTGTAGGAAAACCGTTGATGATGATCCTGCCTGCTTTTTCTCTTAAAATATCAATAAGACCGGCATGTTCCCGCAGGTCTTCTTCCGTACCATGAATGGTAGCGGTGAGTTGGCCTTCGAGCTTTCTTGCCAGCGTATACACTTCTTCTATACTGCCGGCATGAATATGCAGCGAAGACGGACCAAATACTTCCTGGCAGATAGCTGGCTTTTCCAGCGCATTTGCGGCCGTTGCCTGCAAGAGGTAAGGGGTAGCCTGGTCTGGCACCGTTTGGGCCGCTCCCAGTACCTGTACGCCTTCCTGTTGGAGGTAGTCAAGGCCCTGTTGATACGCATGTAAGATACCGGGGGTAAGCATAGGGCCGCCGGTAGCATGGCCAATGCCTTGCTGCAGGGTGCTGATAAACGCTGCGGCTGCATCTGCCGAAGGCGTGATAAACATACCGGGATTGGTACAAAACTGTCCTACGCCCAGGGTCACCGATTGCAGCAACTGCATAGCCAGCGCGGGTCCCTTCTCCAGTAATATACCCGGCAGAAAAAACACCGGGTTTACACTGCCCATTTCTGCAAACACCGGTATGGGTACTGCTCTACGTGTAGCCGTATCGTATAGTGCCTTGCCGCCTTTGAAAGAACCGGTAAAAGCAATGGCCGATACCAGCGGATGCGCTACCAGGTATTGACCGGTTTCGTGGGAAGTGCCGTGTACCATGGAAAATACGCCCTCCGGCATTTGTGTACGCATCACCGCTTTGCGGATGGCGGTGGCTACCAGGTGGGAGGTATGCGGGTGTGCGGGATGTGCTTTGAATACCACGGTGCAACCGGCGGCCAGTGCGGACGCCGTGTCGCCACCGGCCACAGAAAATGCCAGCGGAAAATTGCTGGCGCCAAAAATGCCAACTACGCCAAGAGGAATCTGCATTTGCCGTATATCGGGCGTGCCGGTGTCGATCCGGGCATTCACCCAGGAGCCTTCGGCAATGGTGTTGGCAAACAACCGCAACTGCCCGGTAGTACGATCTCTTTCACCCTGCAAGCGCTGCAGCGGTAGCCCGCTTTCCGACGAGGCTACGCTGATTAACTCATCTCCCAGAGAAATAATTTCTTCTGCAATGGCCTGTAGAAAAGCAGCCCGCTGCAAGGAAGTCGTTTTTTTATAAGCGATAAATGCCTTGGCCGCCATCGTTAGGGCGGTGTCTATTTCTCCGGTAGTGGCTTCGCGGAATTCGGTCGGCAACCATTGCTGCTGTACCGGATCAAATGCACGGAATAACTGATCGCCTTCTCCTGAAAAGTGATTGCCTATCAGCTGTAATCCTGTTGACGATGTTCGACTCATCTTGTGGTAGTTTTATTTATCAGTTTACTTCCAGATCATTCATAGATGGCAACTTGGGAAAAGGTGCATGTGGCTCGCGCTGATACCAGAACACGACACTGCTGATATCTGATTGCTGTGGCAGATAACGGCCACCACTGCGCCAGCCAAGATCCTGTATGGTCACTTTCAGTTCCTTTTCAAAACGGATTGGGTCCATAATATGCCAGCGGTATAAACCAAAACGTTGCTGCGATTTATATAATCCATCGGGACGGATCACCTGGTGCAACCCGGTATAAGGGGTGGAGAATTCTGTATAGCGACCTTTATGGTCGAAGTTATAGGAGCCACAGAAATAGTCTTCCGTACCGGTGCCGCAAATAGTAGGGAATTTACCATCGCCATCCATAAAGAATTTTATTTCCCCTTCGCCCCACCAGCCGTTATTATTCACGCCCCAGGCGAGATAGGTACCTACGTATTGTCCTTGTCCTTTTACGCCATCCAGCATCGTAAAAGAGGCATCTTTCACGGGATTGTTGCGGCGGAATTGTGCATGGAAATAACCAGCATCTTCAGGTACCGTCGTCAGCGTATAGTCGACCTGGTAGTACAGGGTCATTCTTTCTGTATTGATATTTTCCATGGTGATTTTGCATTTCTTCCGGAAAGGCATGGCCCAGTAGCAGTTGAAGGCGCTGCCGGGATTCACGCATACCGCCAGGGAATTGAGCGGTGCATATTCGCCCCAGCCCATGCCGAAGAAATCACCTACCGGTACTTCTACAGAGGGCGTGGTTTCATCATCCCAGTAAAAGCGGAGAATAGAATAGCGCCAGTTGCCGGTGGGGGTCATCCAGATATGCTGTATGGCGCCGGGACCGGTTACTTCCGCCAGCGTCACCGTTTTGCCGGGTTCAATAAAAATGAAAGGATTTACCTTCCAGCCCTGACCCAGATCCCTGGCGGCGCTACGGGCATTGCCCTGGTCGAGGGTCGCCATGCCACCTTTGGCCGGTTCGCCGGTGATGTTCTCCGGACTGATAGAACGCGTTTTGGCATTAGAGAGACGGAAGAGATTACCCATGTTCATGTCTAATCCGTTGAAGGATTGTTGTGCGTAGGTGCCCCAGCTGATACACGCAGATATAGATAGCAGCAGCAGTTTTTTCATCATGTGGATTTTGATTTCGGGTTTTAAATGAATAGTCGCTTTAACGTTTAAGCATAGTTGTGCAATAAAATGCAGTCATGGGTGCGGTATGGCGGCCGTTAACGGCTGCCACAGGACTTTCTGACCACTAGTGTCGTATCGATGCAAATATGTTCGGTCTCTTTTTTATGGTCTTTGATTTCTTCCAACAGCACACGTACTGCCGCCTTACCCATTTCCAGGATAGGTTGCCGTACAAACGTAACAGGGGAGTAAAACAGGTCCAGTGCTTCCCCTTCATCAAAGGTGATCACCGCCAGTTGATCCGGAATGCGTACCCCCAATGAGTTAATATATTTCAATCCCTCCATGGCAATGCTATTGGTGGCAAAAAAAACAGCATCCGCCGGATGAGGCCCACTGAGCAGTTGATCTATGGATACTTTAATGTCTTCTTTAAGATGCGAATACCTGGCCGACTTCAGCAACGTATTGCCTGCCGTCATCCCATGCGCCTTTAAAGCTGCTTTATAGCCACGTTTTCTTTCACCAATATGATGCAGGGTGGTTTTATAGGCAATCATGCCAATGCGCTTTCTGCCCGTTTTTACCAGGTGAGATACCGCATGAAAGGCGGCTTCGTAATTATTCACGGCAATATGACTGGCCTCCATCCCGGGAAAGAAACGGTCAATCAATACAAAAGGTACCTTCTGTGCTTTCAACTGCCGGATCTGTTCTTCCGATCCCTCCGTCGGTGTAATGATCAATCCATCTACCTGCCGGTTCAATAATACATTAATAAGGTCACCCGATTTATCCACGTTCTCATCCGAACTGCCAAAGATCACGGTATAATTATTTCGCTTGGCTTCATCTTCTATGATGCGGGCAATGTTGGCAAAGAAAGGGTTGCAGATATCTGCCACAATCAAACCAATGGTAAAAGACCGGCCACTTTTTAAACTACGGGCAATATGATTGGGCTGATAGTTCAGCTTGCGCGCTATCTCCCTGATTTTTTTGGCGATCACTGCTCCCACACGGGCCTCTTTCTCTTTATTCGTCAGCACATAGGATACCAATGCCGTGGACACTCCTGCCTGGGTAGCGATATCTTTCAGCGAGACTTTCTTCATTGCTTAAAAATATGCTTAAACGTTTAAGTATGCAAGCTTTTTAGTATTTTTTTTAGTTTTTGGGAGATGGATACCGCATGGAGCCTGCTGCCGCCCCGGAAAATAAACCAGAGGCAGATAGTCGCGTTAGTTGACTGATAACATCAGTGCCGTTCCCGGCAGGCCCGGCCAACGAAACGTGATCGCTGGAATCATCTACCTGAAAAAAAGTTTAACTTTCTTTTTTTCAACTGACAGACTGTTGTCACATACCCCTGTTAATTTTGTTTCAGCAAACAACGATAACGCTTACATCACTTAAAGAAAATACTATCATGAAACAATTACAGCCTTTTAAAATTGAAGTATCTGAAGACCTGCTGACTGATCTGGCAGCAAGACTGAAACAAACCCGCTGGACAGATGAACCCGAAAATGCCGGCTGGAATTATGGTACCAATCCGCAATACCTGCGGGAGCTAACAGACTATTGGCAACATAGCTATGACTGGCGCAAACAGGAAGCCCTGTTAAACAGTTTTCCTCAATTTAAGGCAACGATTGACGGTGTAGACATTCATTTTATTTATGTAAAAGGCAATCGTCCTGATGCCAAACCATTGCTCCTCACACACGAATGGCCCGACTCTTTTTTCCGTTTTTATAAAGTAATTCCGATGCTGACCGCACCAGCAGACGATGCCCCTTGTTTTGATGTAATTATTCCATCTATGCCCGGTTATGGTTTTTCCAGCCGCGTAGCTACCACTTCCGAAAACGCGGCACACCTGTGGGCAAAGTTAATGACCGAAGTACTCGGCTACGACAGCTTCCTGGCAGCAGGCGATTTCGCTGTGACCACCGCCCTGGCACAAAATTATCCTGCACAGGTAAAAGGTATTCATCTCACCGATACCGGTTATCCAAATGGTACGGAAGACTGGTCCACCATGTCGCCGGCAGAGCAACAGTTCGGACAGTTTATTCAGGGCTGGTGGTTTATGGAAGGCGCCTTTAACATGATTCAATCTACCAAACCCCAAACACTGGGATATGCGTTGAATGATTCCCCCGTAGGACTGGCCTCCTGGATCCTGGAGAAATTTTATGCCTGGAGTGATACCAAAGGAAATATAGAAAACAGTTTTACAAAAGATGAATTGCTCACCAATATCATGATCTATTGGGTGTCTGCTACTATCAATACCGCTATCAGAAGATACCTGGAAGATGCACGTGTGATGTTTGGAGAACATGGTCCGAAACCAGTGCCCAGAACAGAAGTGCCTACCGCCGTATCTATTTTCCCGGCAGATAGTAATACACCGGAAGAATGGGCCGCGCGCCGCGTGAATCTGAAAAGCTTTAATAAACTACCACAGGGTGGCCGGTTTGCCGCACTCGAAGTACCCGCCTTGTATGTGCAGGAACTGCAGCATTTTGCACGGTTACTGGGATAAGCACAGTATATTTTTTCTCGCAAAGGTGCAAAGCAGCGAAGCAGCAAAGAATACCGAAGCGGATTTTAAGTCCGCAATACGCGGAGATGAGGTAATAGCTCTAAATAAGACAATTATATCATCTTCGCGCCTTTGCTGCTTCGCTGCTTTGCTCCTTTGCGGGAAATTACTAGAACGGACGTACGAAATTATCGGGTACCGTATCTTTATACTGTATACGCATGGCTTCCAGCCGCGTACTTAAATCCTTCCGGATAGCGGAATACTTCGGATCATCATACCTGTTTTTCATTTCATGTGGATCCTGCAACAAATCATACAATTCCCAGGTATCAATATTATTATAGAAGTGGATCAGCTTATACCGGTTGGTACGTATACCGTAATGGCGTTTCACGCTGTGAAACGCGGGGTATTCATAGTAATGGTAGTAAATGGCATCCCGCCATGGAATGGACTTTCCGGACAGCAGTGGTGCAAATGATTGCCCCTGCATATCGGCGGGGGCGCATACACCTGCATAGTCCAGCAGGGTGGGGGCATAGTCGAGGTTTTGCACTAATTGTTTTTCTACGGTGCCTGGCTGTATATGCCCCGGATAACGCATCACCAGCGGCATATGGAGTGACTCTTCATACATAAATCGTTTATCAAACCAACCGTGTTCACCGAGGTACATGCCCTGATCAGACGTGTAAATCACAATCGTGTTTTCGGTAAGATGATGTGCATCCAGGTAATCCAGTACGCGACCAATACTTTTGTCTACGGATACGACACAACGTAGATAGTCCTCCATATAACGCTGGTACTTCCATGCAATCAATGCTTTGCCGGTGGGGCTACGTTTTTTATAGTCGGCAATCACCGGCGCATATTCCTTGTCCCAGGCGGCCTTTTGTGCAGGGTTAAGCCGCTCATAGTCGTGAATGAAATTGGTCCACGACCATTTTCCATCTATAATAGCGCCGGTAGTATCATACAGTTTAAGATCATATACCAGGTACATATCTTTTTCAATACTCATTTCCTGTTGTGCAGCGGCGGCAGTACGATTTTTGTAATCGTCGTATAACGTGGGTGGCGCCGGAAAATGCCTTCCGCGCAATGCATCAAAATCGCTCGTATCCGGCATCCAGTTGCGGTGTGGCGCTTTGTGATACAGCAGCATACAAAATGGTTTAGCTGTATCGCGGGTATCCAGGTATTGCAGGGCGTAGTCGGTGATCAGGTTGGTCGCATAGCCGGTGACCTGTTTTACGCTGCCATCCATCATAATAAAATCAGGATTGTAGTAATGTCCCTGGTCGGGCATGGTGATCCAGTAGTTGAAGCCGGTAGGCATACTTTTCAGGTGCCATTTACCAATCATTGCGGTCTGATAACCCGCCTGCTGCAGCAGTTTGGGGAATGTTACCTGTGAGCTGTCGAAGGTGATGCCATTGTGTATTTGCCCGTTTACATTGGAATGTTTACCGGTTAATATCACTGCTCTGCTGGGTGCACAAATAGAATTGGTGCAAAAGCTGTTGGTGAAAATAGCGCCTTCTTTGGCGATGCGGTCTATATTCGGCGTATGTAACAGCGCCGGATTATAGGCGCTGATCGCCTGCAAGGCATGATCATCTGTCATGATGACGATGATGTTGGGTTTCGTTGGAGGATACAGTACCTGCGCAGTTGTTCCCGAACTTTTACACAATAGCATCGCTATTACCAGGCTGGTAAACAGTTTTTTCATGAATACAAAATTTAGAAAGAAAGGAAGCGGGTGCATCCCATCACTGACACACCCGCTGAGGATTAATGAAGGGTAACTTTGATGGATATACGTTTTTCGCCGGATTGCAATTGCAACACGTAGGTATGGCCGCTGGAGATCTTATCATTGTTGAACGTCAGCGTATGTGCGCCTACGTTAGTGGCGGTGGTCTTTTGCAATACTCTTACGGTTTTACCACTTTCGTCGAGCAGTGTAAAGGTGGTGCTGCTACCGGCTTCTTTCACATAATAAGCCATTTCATATACTTTCTTGTCCGGGTGCAGCAGCAGGTCGTAGCTGCCGGAGATGGTTTCCGGTACCGCTTCCGGAAATCCGGTTTCATACACCGGCTGGCTAATGCCTGCCAGTAGCAGTCCTTGTTTTACTTCCGGGCTGCTCATTAAAAGGTCCCATATTTTACCGGTACGATAGTTTTCTATCATCACCACAATTGGGCCCTGATCAATAGCGAGGTATTGATTGTCGTACCAGTTTTTACTGATGTTGAATGCATCATGAAAACCATATACGCCCCAAAGTTGGTAGCCCAGATCATTGGAGTAATGTTGTAACGCCTGCAGGGAATAATACGGCGTATAAGGCATAGCAGATAAGGCGGCGGTAGGCGCCAGGGTGCCTTCGTCAAGGTCCGGCGCATGGGCCCTGTAACCATTTACTCCATCGGCGGCGGTGAGGCCCCATTGATTAGGTGCGTATTGATTGGTGGCAGGTGCTTCCTGCAAGCAATAGGCACGGTTAATCATGGTGTGATTGATATTCTGTTGTATATAGCTGCAGTATTGATCCTGCATCAGGTGTGGGTTTAAGCCCAGGAAAGAATAATGAGACAGGAACAGTGGTCCGCCTTTATCTCTGCCAAGGTATTGTTTATAGCCATAGAAAGTTTTGCCATTGCGGAAGTTACCGTTACGGGTCCAGCCATTGGTGTATACGTCTGCCGTGATGCCATGGGTGGGGGCGCCCAGTGCGAGGATATAAGTAATCAGACTTTCGTTCCAGCCGCTGATGGGTAGTTCAAATACATTGCCCTGTGGATACCAGCCCCAGTAAAGACTTTTAGTATTGTTGGTATACCAGTCCCACTCAATAGCTTGATAAAACTTATCCGTTAGCTGACGGATTTCTGCTTCTTCTGCGCTGTTGCCGGTCAGATAGGCTTTGGCGCTGAGCAGGCCTGCCATCATGAAAGAGGTTTCTACCAGGTCGCCCGCATTGCCTTTGCCACTGAAGGGATTGGCCTTGCCGGTGGTGCCATCCATCCAGTGTGACCAGGCGCCATGAAAGCGATCGGCTTTGTCGAGGAAACGCACGATGCTGAGGATACGTTGTATCCCTTCGGTTTTGGTAATCCAGCCACGTTCCATGCCGCAGATAGTGGCCATCACGCCAAAACCGGTACCCCCGGTCGTGACGGTGTTGCCGGAAGTAGTGGTAGACCGCTCCGGCGCCATGCCGGAGAAATTTTTACCCAGCTGCCAGAAATATTGAAAACATCCCTGCTGTGTTTTTTCCAGTAATGCCTGGTTGATAGCGGTGCTGTCTGTAACGCTTACGGCTACCGCATTTGATTTAGTGCAGGCAATCACGGGCATCAACATAACGATGACGGCTATACTAATGAATATTTTTTTCATGTCTTTTTTTTAGGGAGATATTAATAACCAGGGTTCTGAATCAGTACGCCCTGTGCTTTGTCCATTTCATCCTGTGGAATCGGCAACAGTTCGTGTTTGCTATCCACATAATTATTTTTCCCTGCCGCGGCAAGTGCTTTTTTAGCGATGCCCCAGCGTACTATATCGTAGAAGCGTTCCTGTTCCATAGCCAGTTCTATACGACGCTCGTTGCGGATCAGGTCCATGAGTTTTTGCGGATCACGCTCCGTGATTTTGGGCAGAATGCTGGCGCTGTTACCACGGGCACGGGCGCGTACCATTTCCAGTTTGGCGAGGGCTTCGTCTGCCTGTCCCAGTTCATTGGCCGCTTCCGCATGCATGAGCAATACATCTGAGTAGTGCAGCAGCCGTACATTGCTCCACTGCCCAAAATTGCTGTTGTTTTGTGTACGTACTTTAGGATTCGTATATACTTTCTGGTTATACATAGGATTGGGTAATCCCTGTGGTAGCGTTTCCCCGTAAGGAGTGGTTTCACCGGCATATAGAATGGTGGACTCTCTGCGGGGATCACCGGTTTCATAGGCGGCGGCGAGACTGGCAGATGGAACGTTGAAACCCCATCCCTGGTTGAATTGTCCGGCGCCGCGGATGCCCTGCACCTGGGCATATTGACAACCATAAGTGGTGTAAGCCGCCGTATACAATGCCTGTACTTCAAAGATAGACTCACCGCAATTTTCTCCATCTTCCGAAAAAAGATAACTATAGGCTGGCTGCAGACTATACAATCCGGAATTAATAACCGCGGTGGT
>NZ_DATCVJ010000391.1:0-4506 GCF_036566945.1 Chitinophaga sp.
AGCCCAGGGTCACGATTTCAATACCCGCCTGCGTTAATACGGTAGACAATACCAGGTTGGGGTTGATGGTAGCGGGATTGGAGCCGTTGGGGTTTTCATTCAGTTTCATCAGGTCCTTTTTACAGGACGACATCGTAGTGCCCAACAACCCAAGACAAAGTATGATTGATTTTGTAACTGTTTTCATGTTGCTTAGTTAAATGAGCTTCTTAAAAAGTGACGTTCAGTTTAGCGCCCATTGGTATAGACCAGGGTGTTACATTGTATCTTTCAATGCCCTGCATAAATTGCATACCGGAGCCTTGCACGCTGGTAGAAGGCTGGTAGGCGTTTTCCGGATCGATGCCGATTTTGGCAGCTGTCCACAGAATTATATTCCTGCTGTAGATGGCAATGCTCGCGTTTTGTATTTTGGCAGAAGAGATCAGCTTCTTAGGTAATTCATGAGAGAAGGATACTTCCCGCAGTTTCAGGTAAGAGGCGGGAAACAGGAATGCACGCGCAAAAGACCAGGCCGTGCTGCCCGCATAGGGTAGTGTTAACGTACCGGTGCCGCCCAGATTTTCCGTATAGCCGGTAGGGTTACCATTGTTATCATAACCTTTAGCTCTTACACCCGGAATAAATACGCCGCCATAAGGCAGCACATAAGGGCCGTAGGCAAATGGGTAGCCGTTGTATTCCGGTGTAGGACCACCCACTAACGGAAATTTGTTACCGCTGGGAATGATCAGTTCGTCCTGATGACTCACCAGGTAGTCCCGGAGTTCCTGTCCTTTCATATTACCGGGATTGGTGAGCTTATCGAGGAAGAGTTGTGAGTTACCTTTTTCTTCTCCATAACGGTAGGTCTGGGAAACGAAGTCACCACCATTTCTCCAGTCGAACGTCATGCTCAGCGTAAAGTTTTTATAGGTGATGCTGGTTTGTAATCCCATAATAAAATTCGGGTTGAAGTTGCCGATTTTGTTGCGGGTATTAATCGCATCTATACTTTGCCATTTGCCGGTATTGTCCAGTATGGGATAGCCATAATAGGGAGATGATTTATCGGTGACGGTGACTACCTGCGCATCGTAAATATCGCCGATGTCTTCTCCTACGTACGTCCATGCGCCGCCTTTGCCTTCTTCCCAAAGGGTGTAGTAGGGCAGGTCATCCGGCAGGGAAATAATTTTGGTTCTGTTGCGGGTGAAGTTGGCGTTGACATCCCATCTCCAGTTTTTCCGCTGTACCGGTGTACCGCCAAGGGTTAATTCTATACCCCTGCTTCTTAATAAACCAGCGTTGATGTTACGGGAAGAATAGCCGGAAGAAGGAGGTGTTTTAGGACTGAAGATCTGGTTCTTGTTTTCTACCATGTAATAGGTAGCGGCCATGCGTATACGATTTTTAAACAGGTTTACATCGAGGCCACCTTCAAAAGACGTGGCTATTTCCGGTTTCAGAAATGGGTTGAGCAGGTTGCCGGAACTGGAGAGTCTGGGAATATTACCCCAGGCGCCTGCATTGTATAAAGTACCGAGTAACTGATAAGGGGCGGCGTCATTACCTACCTGGGCAGCGCCACCTCTTACTTTGATCAGGTTAATATTGTCGGAGGTGATGCCCGTCATTTCATTGAGCAGTAAACTAAGTGAAGCCGAAGGATAAAAATAGGCGGCTGCTTCCGGCAGGGTACTGGACCAGTCTGTACGTCCTGTTACATCGAGATAGGCCATGCCTTTGTAACCCAGGTTAATCATACTGTACACGCTGTTCACGCCTTTTTCGTATAGGCTGCTGTTATAGTTCAGATTTTGCGGGGCAATGTTCTGAATGGTATATACACCGGGCGTATTCAGTCCGGTGCCGTCTTTTGTAGAAGTGGTAATATTTTTACCGGTTTGGTAGCGTTTGTTACCTCCTACGGAAATGGAGAAGTCGAAATCGCGGATCTCTTTTTTGTAGGTCAGTAACAGGTCGATGTTGCGTTCGTAATTATTGATGTTGATAATACCATAAGCGCCACCGGGATTATTCAAATAGCTGTTGGCAATTTTTGTTTCTCTTTTTTCGCCATAGGTATCCAGTGCGTATCTGGCCATGAAACTCAGGGAGGGCAGTATTTTCCAGTCGGCCCTGATATTCCCGAATACACGATCTCTTACAAATCCGTTCTTCACTTCATACGCCAGAAAGTAGGGATTGTTAAATACGCCGTTGGCCTGTGTGCGTTGTTGTAGTCCTTCCTGGCCGGGCATCCAGTAATCTTCCAGGTCGCGTACATCGATGTGGGGCGAAATGCTGTAAACGGCCTGCAGGGGATTGGCGCCTCTGTCGCCGGCAGGGCGGTTGTGGGCGTTGGTACGGCTAAAGTCGATGTTGGTACTCAGACTTAATTTTGTATTTACCTGCAGACTGGAATTCAGGTTCAGCGCATTTTTAAACAGGTCGGTATTAGGGATAATGCCTTTGTTGGTCATGTTGGCATAACCTATTCTGTAAGCAATTTTATCGTTGTTGTTAGCCAGCGAAACGGCCGCCGTGGTGGTCATTCCGGTGTTGACAAAGTTTTTCGCATTGTCTTTGTGCGAAACCAAAGGCATGGCAATAGGTTTGCCGTCTTTATCTTTTGGACTGTTCCATTGTACTTCTTCATAACCCATATCCAGTTCTGCACCGAAGGTGCCATCAATATTTTCTGAGATCACGGTGCCGAAAGGGTTGGTGAGCAAGTTACCACTGCGGGAAACGGGGATACCGGAAAATTGTCCGGAGCCAAACTTGGTTTGCCACTTCAGAAATTTATAGGGAATGTCGAATACGGTGTTGATAGATGCATTCACCGTAGCGCGGTTTACTTTTTTGCCGGTTTTGGTAGTGATCAGCACTACGCCGTTGCCGGCGCGGGAGCCATACAACGCTGCTGCGCTGGGGCCTTTTAAGATGGTCACACTTTCTATGTTGTCCATGTTAATATCCGAAATAGCGTTGCCATAATCCACCATATTATCTTTACCAATCTGGCTGATATTATTCACCGTATTGGCCAGCGGCACGCCATCCACTACAAAGAGAGGTTGGTTATCGCTGCTGAGGGAAGTGGCGCCGCGTATAATCATGCTCACCGATGAGCCGGTACCGCCGGTGGAATTGATGGTAACACCGGCCACTTTACCGGACATGGCATTCAATAGGTTTTCCTGTGTTACGCGGTTAAACTCTTTGCCACCCAGTTCTTCCACAGAATATCCCAAGGCTTTCTTTTCTCTTTTAATGCCCAGTGCGGTGACCAGTACCTGCTCCAGCTCTTCCACTTTTTTTTTCAGGACCACCGACAATGATAATTTGCTGGAGTCAGTAATCGTATAGCCTTTAAGGGTATCCGTTACGTAACCGATATGTGTGAAGATAAAACGATAGGGGCCTCCCGCGGGTAATTTCGTAAAAGTAAAGATGCCTTTTTCGTTGGTCACGGTGTTGGCCAACACCAGGTTGTCTGTATTTTCCACCCTTACCATTACGTGAGGGAGAATTTCATTATTGTCGCTTTTAATAATTCCGATGGCGGCAGGATGCGTATTTTGCGCCAGCAGACTACCTATGCATAACTGCGATAGTAGCAGCAGCCAAATTGTTTTGGTGGGACGATCTTTTCGGGATTGTCGGATGTTTACTCGCATAGTATTTCATTTTTAGGCAAAAGGAATCACTGGCAGCCTTTTCAGGCGGCGATAGCTATAGTATGGACTGTTATGTACTGCTTATGGTGTTATGTAAATAACATGATTTGTATGCTTAATAGTTAGGTTGTTTAACGTGGCGATGGTAGACAGAAAATCGGTGAGCGACTCTTTACTACTATCGAAAGTTCCGGTGAAACTCATGTCTGTCAGCGTACTTTCCTGGCATTGAATAGTGATCTTATATTTTTCCGACATTAACCGGAAAACATTTGCCAGCGGTTCGTTGCTGAAAGTAAATATTTCTTTTTCCGGTGCTGCGATTATTTTTTTATCGGCTGGCTTATTGATCTGGCTAATAGTGGCGACCATTTTCACCCGATCAAAGGAAAGGTCCTGCCCAGGCAGCAGGTAGGTGTTTTTTACGCCATTACTGCCCGATAGACTATCTGGTTTAACCACCACCTTGCCGCTGATCAGTTGCACCCGGATATGGCCTTTGCCGGTCTCCCAGGCGGTAATTTTAAAAACGGTGCCCAATGCCGTGGTACCCAGGTTGCCGGCATACACGGTAAAGGGTTTTTCTTTGTCGGGAGCCACTTTGAACAGGGCTTCTCCCGTTAAAAATATTTCCCTGCCGGTAACGGCATAGGAAGACAGGTATTTTATGCGGCTGCCCGGCGCCAGTTCTACCACGCTGCCATCTTTTAAATGAAAGGGTATTATTTTCCGGGTGTTGTTTACCAGTTGTTCATATACGGCCGGTGCTGGTTTTGTTACCTCCACGGTGGCCAGCTTTTTTTCCGGTGCTTTTTCATACCGGCTCCATAGGAAACCGGTA
>NZ_DATCVJ010000392.1:0-6455 GCF_036566945.1 Chitinophaga sp.
TATTAAAAATTTGATGGAGAGAAATTTCGTTTGCGAAATTCCTCTCCATCAGGTGCCCGGATAAAATTAGAGCGAAAGGCTAATTATATTTTAGCTGAATGGTCACTTTCCAGATGCCTTCTTTAAGAATAGACATATCAAACCAGTAATTAAAGTACCCCCCGTTGATATCTCCGTTATTATACATATCGATCCTCAGCACCTGCCCGGATACGAAAGGTAGCGGGAAGCCGGCTATCTCGAGTTCCAGGTGATCCGGGAATTCAGTATACTTGGTAGGATTGTTTAACCCGAGGTTATGCCAGTCTTTTAAGTCTGTAACGCCCGGTGTAGTGGAGTAGTCATAGCCTAGCAGTGTTTTTGGATCTGCCGGGGTGCCATCTTTTTTCAGTACATACACCAGTATTTTGTTGCCGGTGTTTACCTGTCTGTCGAAGGTTACATCAAGACCCGTTATTTTGCCGTCAAGTCCCGAGAGGCGGTAAGTGTAAGGCAGTGCATAACTAACATCTATTGTCAGTGCAGATTTAAGATGAAGTTCTCCGGCACTGTTTTTCACGCTTATGTCGATGACATATTTGCCTTTGGTAAATATGGTGGTATCGTTAGCTTCCGGGTAGATGAGAATATTTCCGTTGGCCGGGTTGATGTCTACTGCAGGACGGTTTACCTTGGTACGCTTCTTATCTATCTCCTGTACCGTTTTCTCCTTTCCTGTATATTCTCCCTGCCAGAAATAAGTATCTACCTTATAGTTCATAAGCTTATCCGCAATTTTACCATCTTCATAGTGGATGGCCTCAATGGAAAACTCCAGCGGCTTGGTAGATTCATCTGCCACCATAGCGCCGGATTGGATGAGGGAAGCACCTACTGCTATTTTGATAGAAGGATTGGTGTACTTGAGTGCCGGACTTAAAAAGCCACCGTTTTTTTCTTTCGTACACGAAATCGTTAACAGCGTGATAGCCAGTGATACGAGGCACTTTATATGCAATGATTTTTTCATGATAAAATGATTAAGACTATCTGAAATATTTTTGTTTCAGTCCTGCTGCGAAACTTGAACCATTCGTTAACACGTGTACAATAGCGTTGGCCGTGATCAGGTTATGCGTTTGTATATTGGCACTGTATTTTATGCTGTCTACGCCGGGTATTTTTACGTGCTCAAATACCATTCTATAGGCAGACGTTTGTAAGGAGCTGCTAACGCTGGTTCCGCCGCCTACGCCGTTAATAATAAGAGAGTCGCCATTGGCAGCTTTGTAATATTTCGCCTGGTCTTTCACGGCCTGTTCAAGGCTCACTTTGGCATTGGGTATAATAAACCTGCCCAGTAAGGTGAGCAATGTATCTTTTCCAATGTCGGCGAGTGGCTTTGGGGTTTGCCTGTCGTCCGGCGTGTAGTTCCGCTGCAAGCGCAACACGGCGTTGTTAGGGGCCGCATAAAAGGTAATGTTGGCCTGGTTAACCAGTGCTTTGCTATTGGTCAGGTCAATGATCTTCACCAGCGAATCAAACATATGATTAGGTCTGCTGGCCAGGAATTCATATACGGACATTCTCTTTTCTTCTTCAGACTGCTGAGACAAACCGCCATCCACATAATAGTTATCTTTCCTGCATGCTGAAAATATCATCATCGCAAGAGTTGCCAGGAGCGCTGCTTTTTTTAGTGAAATATTTTTCTTCATATAAAAAGTTATTTCCAGTATTCGTTCTGAGTGATTACAAAATTGCTTTTCGCGATAATGCCCTGATCTATCGGAAGCAGCCATGCACCTTTCTGGTACCAATCGGCTGCCGTAATTTTCGAGTCTTTATCCAGCTTTCTTGTTCTTACGAGATCAAAGAAATATTGGCCTTCTCCAATTAATTCCTTTCTACGCTCGAGCAGAATCGTATCCGCCAGATTACCACCACCGGTATAAGGCGTGGTAAATGCACGCTGTCTTACTTTATTCAGCAGTACAGCAGCTTCTCCGGCTCTTCCCACAGCAGGACTGGCCAGGGCTTCTGCTCTCAGCAACATGATATCTGCCAAACGGGTAATGATGATATTGGACTCATTGATATTTTGCGAAGCGGTGTCGCCTTTCAGCCGCAGCGTTTTGTACTTGCCCAGGAAGATGCGGTCTTCATAAACTCCCTGCAGGCAGGTAGCACGGTCAAACCAGGTAAACAAACGGGCATCGCGTGCGCTGGGAGGAAACATATTATTCAACTGTTCCCTGGTAGGAGAGAGTATAAATCTGTCGGTACC
Source organism: Chitinophaga sp. (assembly GCF_036566945.1). Taxonomy (GTDB): domain Bacteria; phylum Bacteroidota; class Bacteroidia; order Chitinophagales; family Chitinophagaceae; genus Chitinophaga. Next base: position 2,267 of record NZ_DATCVJ010000392.1, read on the forward strand.
ACCACCACCATCTGATTGGTCAGTATACCAGGGCCTGCCCAATGTTCTGTTATACACACGGTTTTTCTGTACCTCTCTTGCATTGGCATCAAAATTAAGTTCAAAGATGCCTTCATTGGATTTACCTATAAAGATGCTGATCAGGTTCATGGTATCGGTAACAAGACTGTACGGCCCTTGCGTGATCACACTGTCACACAACTTTTCACAACCTGCGTAATTCTGTAACCATCCCAATACATGCGCCTTAATAGCCCAGGCTGCTCCTCTGGTGGCTCTTACGGCTTTATCTCCATCACCATATTGCAATTCCAGGTCAGCAATAGCTACGTCCAGATCGCTGATGATCTGCTTAAAGACGTCTGCCTGCGGGGTTCTTGGCAGATTCTCTATATTCACGCTCTTTAAGTTAACAGGTACATCTCCCCAGAAACGAACCAGGTAAAAGTAGGTGAGTGCCCGGACGAAGCTGGCCTCGCCAATATGTTTTCTTCTGAGCGATGGATCGTAATTGGCAATCTCCGGGATTTTTTCGAGTAACAGGTTGCATTGCGCAATGACAGTATAAAACTGCTTCCAGTTGCCACCTCCATTATTCAGTAACGCCGTAGCGGTATTGGTGGCAATAGCCGTTTCCGTCCGAACGTTGGAACTCTGGGAGTAACTGGAAAACACATCGGCCCGTACATCTCCCATCAGGAAGACTTTATCAGGTACCGCCGCCCGCAGGTAAGAGTAGGCTGCCGCTACTCCTTTTTCTACATCTGCCGAGGTGGTAATGGCGTTAGCTGCAGTGGGAAGTTCTACAATTTCAGGATCCAGTATTTTTTTGCAGGAAAATAATAAGGCGCTACCTAAGAGCAGGAAGCACATGTTGTTTTTCCAGGTAGTTGGTATCTTCATAATCTTAGAATTCAAAGTTAAAGCCACAGTTAAATTTGTAGGGAATAGGATAACCATTACCCAGATCGTAACCATAAGGATCCACATTTTCAGGATCTACACCGGAATACTTCGTCAGGATAAACACGTTACTCATCCCACCGTATATTCTCAGTCTCCTGATATGGAGACGGTTCAATGCAGCCGGTGCAAAATCGTAGCTCAGGTTTACATTGTTTAACCGTATAAAGCTGCCGCTTTCCAGGAAAAGGTCGGTGTTGGTTTCGTAGTTGCCGATAAAATCATAACTGGAGGTGCCATAATATCTCCATGGATTCAGCACGGGATATTTTGCATTGGTATGCGTAGGTGTCCAGAAATCCAGGTCTGATACATCCAACAGGTTTCTTTGTCCACCGGGGTAGTTCACGTTTTCACTGGCCGTCCAGCTTACACCTTTGATACGATCTGCTTTTACTTTATTATATACTTTGTTGCCTACCGAGTAGTTGAAGAACATATCCAGCTGGAGCGTGGCATTGGTTTTAAACCTATAGCTGAAAGAGTGAGAAACACTGCCGGTAAATTTAGGATTGGGATCGCCGGAATAAACCCGGTCAGAATTATCTATGACGCCAATTCTGCCGTCTCCATTTACATCCAGCAGCATGATGTCTCCACCTCTGTAGGGATCTTGTGAAGAGAATCCACTGGTATTGGGATAAAGTCGTTTACCGGTATATTTATTTACGGGAACAGATTCGTCTGTTGGATATACACCGAGGTACTTCATCAGGTAGAAGCCATTCAGTGGGCGGCCTATTTCCAGATAAGGCTGACCTACGGCATAATCACTCCTGGAAACACTTCTGCCGAAATCAGGCAGTTTGGTCAGTTCATTGCGGTTAATAGCGCCAATGAACGTAACGGAATACTGGAAGTTCTTTCCCGGACGTGTGATATAAGCGGTAATCGCTGCTTCATATCCATGGTTGCGAACCGCTCCACTGTTGATGTAACGGGAAGTATAGCCACTGGTACCATTTAAAGCATCGGGAAACAGGAAGCCGTCAGTGTTTTTATTGTAGTAGTCCAGCGTCATCGTCAGGCGACTGTTGAAGAACTCCAGATCCAATCCTACACCTTCGTCTTTAGTGGTTTGCCAGGTGAGGTTGGGTAAGGCCATACCGTTACCTGCGCCATAACTGGGAGCCAGTAAAGGCACTCCATTGTAGGTGGCATTGTCGCCGCTCCTGGTTTGATAAGCACCAACTGCCAGGTAGTTGTCTTCGTACTGGGTGCCGGATTTACCTGTACTGGCCCTGATTTTTCCGAAATTCAGCCAGCGGCCGATGTGATTACGAAGAAATTTTTCCTCTGTAAATACCCATCCTGCCGATAAAGACGGGAAGTATCCCCACTGGTTGTCTTTACCAAATTTAGACGAACCATCGGCACGTATAACGCCCTGTAACAGGTATTTTTTGTCGTAGTTGTAAGAAAGCCTTGAATAATAAGACAACAAGCCATACTTGATGTTATGGGTTTCCAGACCGAGATTTGCCTGCGGATATCCCTGTATCACCTGTTGTGCATCGCTGGGGCCACCATATGCAGAGCCGAATATGTTGTTTTTTTCGCTGGTGTTGATGGTATTACCTAACACGAGATCAAACGAATGCCTTGAAGGAAATGTGCGGTATAAACGCAGAAACGTTTCGCTCAGCAGGTTTACCTTTTCCTCTGAAAAATACGATGCCGCTGCTTTTTGATCCGGCCGTGTGGCAGATGGTGCGAAGGAGCGCGTGCGATAAAACTCGTAGTTACCGGAGGCTCTGGAGGTGAGGTTCAGGTAGTTGGTAAGATCATAACTCACTTCCAGTTGAGCCAGTACCCGCCGCGTAAGATCGATGTTGACACCCTTCTTATAAGATTCCAGGAACGAGTCAAAAAAGCCACTGTTGGGGCCTGGCCGGAACGAAGAGGAAAAGTTGTTGCCTACTACGGCTGCATTGTAAGTGTCGCCTCTTTTCTGGCTGGCATCCGTCTGGCTCAAATTAGCCCTGCCAGTAATGGTTAACTTCGAAGTAGGTTTGAATACACCATTATAGGTCAGTGAAAACCGGGTAAAACCTGAACCCAGTACAATACCTTTTTCGTTATAATAATCCACACCTAAGCGGTAGCTGGCATTATCCGAAGCTCCGCTGATACCCAGGTTAATATTCTTCAGATCTGCATCGCGGAAGTATAACTTTTGCCAGTCGGTGGAGTTGTTATAAAAGCTATTCAGACTATCACTCAGCTCAATGGGCATATCGGAATCACCACCGCCCACTTTTGATGATTTGTACTGGTTAAAGAGATCAATTTTAAAATCGCGTTCCGCTTTACCACCAAGGGTTTTACGTAGTGCCGGGTAATAGCTCAATCCATATTGTGTATTTAAGGTAACAATTGGTTTTCCGATCTTACCACGTTTGGTATTAATAATGATAACGCCGTTGGCGCCTCTTGAACCATAGATAGCAGTGGCAGAAGCATCTTTCAGTACATCTACAGATTCGAGATCAAAGGGGCTGAAGCCAGACAGGACACTCGTGATGGCCTGACGTGGATCTGAAGGGTTGAATACATCCTGTTCCAGCGGCACACCATCAATGATAAATAATGGGGTACTCACCACGTTGGAGTTGGCTGAATTGGAGAAGGAAGCAAGACCTCTGATTTGTATCATGCTTCTTCCACCAGGCATACCGGAATTGTTTTGCACCACCAATCCAGGCGCCAGTCCCTGCAATAATCCCTCAATAGAACCACTTGGCTTGTTTTGCAGCTGTGATCCTTTAATACTGGAGATGGCAGCGGTGGTTTCTCTTTTTTTCTGCGTACCATATCCCACGGTTACATTTACTTCCTGCAGTTGCGATGCAGAAGGTTGTAGCACGATCAGCAGGTTCTGTAAACTATTTTTGACCAGCTGATGATTGAATTGCTTGCTGGCTGTTGTTAGCTGGCCATCGCTCAGGTGAAGCGCCAGCGGGTTAAAGCCGATGGACGTGATGACGATGGTAGCATCTTCTGCAGCCACGGAAAGCGTAAATCTTCCGTCTACATCTGCCGTTGCCCCTTGTCTGGAGCCCTGAACGATCACGGTGGCGCCGATAATTGGTTGGTTGTCCGAACTAACAATCTTGCCTGATAGGATAGTAGCTGCCGTTGCTTTACGCGATGCCAGCACCGTTACGATTCTGTCATTCACTTCATAGGTAAATGGTTGACCTTTGAACACCTGCGCCAGTGCGCT
>NZ_DATCVJ010000393.1:0-9677 GCF_036566945.1 Chitinophaga sp.
AACAACCCATAAAACACAATACTGTAGCATATTATATCAAACACAACAAAATACATTACTAATAATAGTATGTATTCTTTTAAAACTTACGTATATTGCATATACAACCATATTTGTCCTGCCAATATCTTTCGAAATACGAAACCTTATTTTCTATTCAACCAAAAACCAAGCGTATGCTGAACCATATTAACAGGCATGCAATCAGAGAAAAATCATTGCTGGAAATGAGGTCTGAATACATTTCCATGGCGACCCATGAATTTAAAACGCCTATCATCGCCATCTCTTCTTCTATTGAATTACTGGAAACAAAAATGCAACTGGATGAATTAATGTTGCCTTTTTATGAACGAAATATTTCCCGCATCAAAGAAGAAATTGTTGTACTCCGCAACATGGTCGATGATATCCTTACCAATGGTAGCATAGCAGCCGGCCATCCTGTTACCCAACCAGAAGCAACAGATGTGTGCAGTTTCGTGAAGATGATCAAACAACAATACTTTCACAAACGCGCTGACAAACGGCTGTTGCGGATCAAAGTTTCTGGCAGGCCGCAGCTACTCTCTATAGACAGGAGTCATTTAGCCGGCATTCTCACCAACCTTATCAGCAATGCATTTAAATATTCTTCCGGCCCCGGGCCACTACTCAGGCTGCATTACAGCAAACATCAGGTAAGCATCAAAGTAAAAGACAATGGCATTGGTATACCGGAAAAGGATATACGATTTTTATTCACGCCTTTTTTCCGTGCCGGAAATGTGGGCAACAGGGAAGGTACCGGACTTGGATTGTCCATTGTAAAATCATTTGTAATTGCCAACAACGGACATATCTCCGTCAGCAGCGGGACAAATGGTTCTGTTTTCACGGTCACCTTTCCGTTATCGGTGTCAACGCAACAATAATACACTTCCTTTGAGCTGGTGCGGCTGTTGGCGGCTATCTGTATACGTACATACGTATACGTAAGCCTGCACATCCGCCGGCGATCCTTTAAAACTACCGTCCCAGCCCAGTTCGGGAGACTGACTCATAAACACCAGTTTCCCCCACCTGTCGTATACCTGTAACCGGTAGCCATGGATGGCATCATATACCTTTGGCCGGAAAATATCATTCTGCCCATCATGATTGGGACTAAAAGCGGTAGGCATCACCACCAGGCAATTTTTCCAGGGCGACTCCACCACAGCGGCAACTGTTGCAGTGAGATGATGGCTGTCCTGTATTTCGGCGGTATGCTGCCCGGCCGCCAATCCCGGAAATACACTATCTGTTTGCCATCTCCCATTATCCAACCTATATTGAAAAGGCGGGATCCCATCCCTTATATGCAGCGTAATACGCCCATCTGCCACTTCCCCGCAAGTACAGGGTATAACTGACGCCGTGAGCACAGGTGGTAACAAACGGTCTATTGCCGATAAATTATCCAACAGCAAAGCAATGCCATATTGACTTTTATTGCAAGGCAACGTGGGATACGCCAGCAAAGAAATATAACGATACGATGCAGAAGGATGAAACACCGCGTCATACCGTTTCCAGGTATCATGCGTAAAATTTCCGGACGACCATAACATTTCCGCCGTATCTCCCGGTGCATTGCCGCCGTAAATGGCCAGGTTACCATAACAGGCCGGATACAGATAATAAGTCGTATACGCCAGGTCCATACTCAGCACATAGTCCTTATTCGCCTCCACCGGCTGAGCCAATTTTTGTCCGATTCCTTCCAGAAATCCCTTACCGCTATGCATGCCTACATAACTTTTACCAGCTGAAGGTGATAGCTTTATTTCAAAAATACCCGGCTGCGTATCCGGTGTACCCAAAACAATATACCAGGGAGCAGGTAGTATTCCCTTCCCCGGATTCCCCTCCAGGGAAGGATTGCTGAATGGTATATGTTGAGCCACTACCCGAACAGATAAGAATAAAAATAGCCAGCAGCATAGCATTCCGTATATAACACCTCGTTTTGAAAACATGCAGTTCATTTGCCGCATTAAAATTACCCGTTATAAAAGTGATGACATATACTCAATTGAGTAGTTTGTATCCTTTACATTTTTTTGTTTTATTTACCTGAAAAAATATCTTTGCCCCGGAAATTACCCCTGCACACGATTGTGCAATTGCCTAATCCGAATAAAAACACCATTAGCATCATGAAAAGATCCATTCTGTACATCCCCCTTGGCTTCGCGCTGACAGCCATTGCCATGTCATGTAACAACAACGGGAAAGCAAGTAGCAACAACAGCGCCTATGAAGAAAAATCGGCGTCCTCCGCAAATGAAGTCATTGAATACACCAACCTGATCGTCGACCTGTCTAACAAAAACTCCGATTATGTTGTCCGCCTGGTAAAAAATGCTGACCGTGTAGAAGAGTTATTGAAAAGTAAAGGCAATCCGGTGTTCCTGAACAGCATCATTAAACCTATCATGATACCTTCTTTTTCTCACGGGAAAATCAAGGTAGACCAACCCGTAGATGCCCTGAACAAAGCAGATCAGGCATTCTTCAAAGAAAAAGTTGCCGGCTTTACCAGTTCCTTTGATAAAATAAAAGCCACCTATGCACAGCTGGACGACTACCTGAAAGCACAGGACTTTAAAGATGACAAAGGCGCCAAAGGACTTGCCCTGGCAGATTCTGTCCGCAGTAATGCACAGGTATTCTTTGATCAGAAAGTAGTGCTGATGAAAAGAGTAAATGAAGTAGCAGATGCCAGCGAAGTAATTATCCTGAAAGACAGTCCGCTGAAAGATTACATCATAGCAATGAAAGCAGATATGCAGGCCGTTCGTAATTATATCAACCTGCTGGAAGAAGGCGGCGAAGATTATAATAAAATAAGTGCCGCTGCACAAACAGCCTATGATGCCCTGGAAAAAGACCAGGCAGCACATGCCGCACTGGATCTGACCAACGCAGAAAAAGAAAGTAAAGGTTCCTCCTACAAATCGTTCTGCGACAGCTACCATGAATTCCTCCTGATGGCCAAAAGAACGATGCGTGATGCCAAAGAAAAAGGTGCCATGACCGAAAGCCAGCTGGAAAGTCTCAATAACTCACTCGATACGATGATCGGAAGGTATAACAGCTTCACCAAATAAAAGACAACAAAAAGCCGCGGTCAGGAATGACCGCGGTGCTTTTCTTATCCACTCGTTTATCGTTGTAAACTCAACTCCGTTTTTGTTGCAAACTGCTGCAATATCACCGTGATCTCTTTCTCCAGCGCCTCACCTGGCAGCTCCTTAAATTGTGCAGCAAAAGTAAGCGCATAAAAAAAATAACACTTACGCGTTCGGGAAACATATTTACGAGATGCGGAAATTTGATGTTAACTTAGTTGACCCGGATTTCAAACAATTTTTACCCCCCTACTGTTCCTTATAATATGAAACTGCAACATTTCCCCGCAAGCGAAAGAGGCATCAAAGACATTGGCTGGCTGAAAAGCAATTTCTTCTTCAGCTTCAGCGATTACTACCATCCCATGCGTAGCGCATTTGGTTCACTGATCGCCTTCAACGACGACTTTGTACAGGCAGGTACAGGCTTTGGTATTCACCCACATGTCAACATGGAAATCATCTCCGTGCTACTGAAGGGGAAAATGAACCATAAAGATAGCATGGGGTACATCACAGAAATAGAAGCACCTGCCGTACAGATCATGAGTGCCGGCAGCGGACTACGACATGAAGAATATAATATAGGCACGGAAGAAGTTAACTTCCTGCAAATCTGGATTGCGCCCAAGCAACAAAATATTGCACCCCGTTATCAGCAACGAAGCTTCCCCAAGGAAAGCTGGAAAAACAAACTGGTCACCATTGTATCCGGTGAAGAAGGTATGCAGCATTGCTGGATCAACCAGAATGCAAAATTATCACTGGGCTATTATGAGCAACCCCACCAACTCACATATACCTTTCATCCACTGAATAAATGCCTGTTCATTTTTTCTATTGCCGGCGGCCTGAGGGTGCAGGACCAGGTACTGCAGGAACGGGATGCAATCGGATTATGGGAAACCGGTGAAGTACAGTTGCAGTGCACAGAAAAAACTGCCTTCCTCATTATTGAAACACCTATTAATCAGAAGTAATCAGGCATTTTTCAAATGCCGGGCAGGATTCATCAACGCCGACCTGAGTGCATGAAATCCTACGGTAATGAGGGCGACCAAAGCCGTAGCGATTCCGCCCAAAGCAAATATCCACCAGCTTAGCGGCGTACTATAGGCATATGACTGCAGCCATTCCCGCAGGAAATAACCTGCCATCGGCGCGGCTACCAAAAATGCAACACATACCATTCCGATGAATTCCCTTGAAAACAGGTAGATGATATTTGCAGGCGTAGCCCCGAGTATTTTACGCACGCCGACTTCCTTTAAGCGTTGTACTGCCATGTAAGACGACAATCCATACAACCCCAAACAGCTGAGGAATACAGCGATCAGCGCAAATAGCTCATACAATCTGGCCAGTTGCACTTCATGCACATAGAAGCCGGCAATGGTATCATCCAGAAATCGGGGATCATATGGATCATTGGGATAGATGGCCTTAAACAGCGCTCCTATCTTATCTACCGCCCCTGGCAAGCCCGTGGCCAGCAGTTTCACAGAGGCCATATTGCGGGAAAGCGGATCATTGTACAGCATCACGGGCGCCATCTTATCTTTCCCGGAGGAAGTATTGAAATCTTTCAGCACCCCTACAACAGGTCCTTTTACAGCACCATCCCACATACTTATTTCTTTATCCAGCATTTCCTCCGCCCCATGAAATCCAAGTTGTTTTAACATAGCTTCATTCACTAAAAATTCCCGGATACTATCTGTCGCCGTCACATTACGGCCGGCTATCAGCCTCATCTGGTAGAGTGGCAAAAATGCGGCATCGACCGATTTATAAATGGCAGCAAACGACGCCATTTCCGGCGCGTGATTGAATTTGAATCCGGTCCATGAATTATTACCATCCGCCGGCGGTGCTGTACTAAAACTAACCTCCTTGACCATTGGCAACGCAGCTATCCGGCTGTGCAACAATTCAATTTTACTCATGGCCTCCCTCCCTCCCGGAACAGGCACATTCAAAATCAGGCGCTTTTCGAAACCCATGGGCATGGTATTAAAATGATGCATTTGCTTTACGATGATCAGCGTGGCAATGATCAGCGATTGCGCCACCACAAACTGAAATACTACCAGCACTTTACGCAGCTGAACGCCTCCCACAGGCACCGTAAGCAGTGACCCTTTCAATACCTGTACCGGACTAAACCTGCTGATCAGCAATGCCGGATAAAATCCAGCAGTCAGTGTAACCGTTACCGTTATCAGCCCGAAAAATCCCATTACTGCCGGCTGAAAAAGCAGCGACCGCTGTAGATCAATTTGCAGCAAATGCCCTACCGGTACCAAACAGGCGCCTGCTATCAACAGCGATAAGATCCCTGCTACCTGCACCAGTAAAAATGTTTCGAGAAGAAACTGCTTCCGCAGCTGTCCGTTGTTGCCGCCCAATACTTTACGTACGCCCGATTCTTTGGCTCTTTTCACCGACTGTGCTACAGACAAATTCACAAAATTCACGACCGCTACCAGCAATATAAACAGGGCAATGCACCACATCGCATTGATACGGCGCCTGTTGATCCCGTTGCCTCCCATATTGGTCATGCTATCATCCAGGTGTACCACAGACAACGGCTGCGTTTCCAGGGTATGAGGATGCTCACCGCTCATATACTTGTGCGACAAGGCATTCAGCATAGTCTGTAAATGTGAAGGAGACGTATGTGGCAACAACAACGCGTAACATTGATGGCTTTCAGAAATACTTGCCCAGTCGGTAGTTCCCGGAAACATCAAACGATAAGGCACCATCACAGTAAACCGGAATTCTGTATTCGCCGGGATGTCCACCACCCCACTTACTTTCAGAGGAAAAGGCCCTACCAGCTCCACGGTTCTGCCCATCGCCAGCCGCCAGTCACCGAAGTAGCGAATAGCCGTTTCCTTTGATAACACCACAGCATCCATTTGTGATAATACCACCGGACTTCCTGCCAACCAGGAAAAAGAGAAGACATTAAAAAACGCCGGCGTAATCGCTACCATTCCCTTTTTTTCCCTAAACAGTTTTCGGCTGATATTTTTTTCATCAGGGATGGTAACAGGCATATCCTGAAGGGAAGCTACCGGCACAACTTCCTTCACAGCAGCAACCTCTTCTTTCAACACAGCCGGCAAAGCAAACGGTGTTCCCGAAGAACGGAGCATACCATTTTCTGCCCGATCGAACCGGGTCACCAAACGAACAATATTGGCTTTGTTAGCATGAAAATCATCAAACCCCGTTTCAAAACGGATCAGGATAAAAATAATCATGCAAACTGCCAACCCTACTGCCAGTCCAACGATATGAAGCAGCGTATATATCTTGTTGCGGAATAAACTCCGTAAAGTCGTTCTGAAGTAATGACCAATCATAAGCGGATGTTGATACTAATAAAATGCCACTACAATATGGCAATTATTCTGAGATACTTATCCATGTAATAAAAAAAACTATGTCCGTTATAAAACACTTAGCGTTCGTTTTTGAACAAGCTGTATTTTATTCCACCGGGATTCATTAAATTTATATAGCACCGAAGTAAAGGGTCATTACGGGTATGATTAACACGACTCAACATAGTTACATAGGTTTCGAAGTACTCTTTAATCATGCCACCATTGGCATCCTGGTAGCCGATAGTCACAATAACATACTGATGGCGAACCCCTTCCTGCTTAACCAGTCCGGCTATACGAAAGAAGAAATTACCGGACAACCTGTTACGCAATTGCTGCCGGACAATGAAAAAGAACATATCGCACTGCGAAAAGATGGCAGCAGATTTCCGGTAGAAATCAGTCTTGGTGAACATACTACCCCGGAAGGACCACTAACCATCATTTACGTCATGGATATTTCCGACCGGAAAATATCCGAGCAAACCCGGCAACAACTCGACCAACAGAAAAAAGAAGCGGCCCTAAAAGATGGTGCCCTGCAAAGAATGAATAGCTTCCTTAACAGCCTGTGGACCAATGCCGGCGCCATGATCATTGTGATCAACACAGATGGTTTTATTAAATGGTTCAATCCTGCCGCAGAAAGAATACTCGGCTACAAAGCCAGTGAAGTGATAGATGTATGCACCCCGCTTATGTTACATAATCCGGAAGAAGTGGCCCTGCGGGCAGAAGAATTTTCCCGGCAACTGCAACAAGCGGTAGAACCCGGTATGGAAACACTAACGATCAAGGCTAAACTGAATTTACTCAACGAATATGAATGGAGCTATATCCGCAAAGATGGTAGTTCACTCCCCGTTTCACTCACTGTATCCGCCATCCGAGATGCCACCGACATTACCGGGTATATTGGCATCGCTATTGACCTTTCCCGCATCAAAGAAGCGGAATCAGAACTCCGCATCTCACTGGAAAAAGAAAGAGAACTCAATGAACTGAAGTCGAGGTTTGTATCCCTTGCCTCCCATGAATTCCGGACACCACTCAGCGCCATTCTTTCTTCTATATACCTGGTATCCAAATACGAAGGCGCCGATGATGTATCGAAGCGCAGCAAACATATTCAGCGCATTATTTCTTCCGTAAATATGCTCACTGATATCCTCAACGACTTCCTCTCGGTAGGAAAAATAGAAGAAGGAAAAATTCAGGTCAGACACAGCACTTTCGATACGGCCAAACATATCGGGAATATTCTCGGTGAAATGGATGGTCTCAAAAAGCCACTGCAGAATATATACTATGCGCACCATGGTACACAACAGGCATATCTGGACCCTACGCTACTTAAACACATTGTTATGAATCTCGTTTCCAATGCCATCAAGTTTTCCCCGGAAGGAGCGATCATTTCAATCCGCACGCAATGCAGCAATACCCTATTCCAGCTATCTGTAAAAGATAAAGGAATAGGCATTTCCACCGAGGACCGTCAACACCTGTTTGAGCGGTTCTTCCGCAGCCAGCATGTAGCCAATATTCAGGGTACAGGACTCGGCCTCCACATCGTAGCCAAGTACGCAGAACTCATGAACGGTACCGTTGCCTGCAACAGCGCGCCGGAAAAAGGTACTGAGTTCCTCGTCTCCCTTCCCTTTCCCCAAAACTAATGACAATGGAAAAAATACTGCTGATAGAAGATAATGCCGCTATCTGTGAAAATGTGGCAGAAATTCTGGAGTTAGCGAACTACCAGGTGCTCACCGCCGCCAATGGGAAAGAAGGCGTATCCATGGCACTGGAACACCTTCCCGATCTGATTGTATGCGATATCATGATGCCGGTACTGGACGGATACGGTGTATTGCATATGCTCCATAAAAACAAAGCCCTGCAAACCACTCCCTTTATCTTTCTCACCGCCAAAACAGAACGAACAGATGTCCGGAAAGGAATGGAAATGGGCGCCGACGATTATATCACCAAACCATTTGAAGGAACAGAACTGTTGAGCGCCATTGAAAGCCGCCTGAAAAGATGCGCTGAAATAAAGCATAACTCCGCCACCGGCATACAGGGACTGAACATCTTACTCTCTGCCAGCAATGGTGCAGATCATCTGTCCCTGCTGAAAGAAGACCGTAATACCAATCATTATAAAAAGAAACAAAGCATTTATGCCGCCGGCAATCGCCCCGACTATTTATACTACCTGCTGCATGGCAAAGTGAAAACGTACAAACGCAACGACGACGGGAAAGAGCTGATCATAGGCTTATACAACGAAGGTGATTTCCTGGGCTACAATGCGTTATTGGAAGGCGGCAATTACCAGGAAAATGCCGAAGCCATGGAAGACACATTGCTGGCCGTTATTCCCCACCAGGATTTTCAACGGCTGATCAGCAGCAATCCGGAAGTACTGGGAAAATTTATTCGTTTATTATCCAGGGAAATGGCGGAAAAGGAACAACAACTGATCGGTCTTGCCTACAATTCCCTGCGCAAAAAAGTAGCGGAAGCACTCGTGATGCTCGATAAGAAATACAATAAAACAGGGAGTAAAAATTTTTCGATAGATATCAGCCGGGAAAACCTGGCAGCAGTGGCGGGAGTAGCCAAAGAATCCCTCATACGCACCTTGGGCGATTTCAGGGACGAGCGGTTGATCGCTTTAAAAGAAGGACAGATAGCGGCCCTGTCTATCAAAAAACTTACAGAAATGATTAACTGACATTACACTTTTTCCGCTGCTATAAAAATCAGGAAAGCCTGCTTCACTTTTTCGTGCTCCTGCACCATTCCTTCCACATCATTTTTTAATAACGCAAAAGAACGCGGCGCAGCAGTATCAGCCGGTTGCTTTTCCAGCCAGGCCAGCTGCTCGTTTATTTCATGCCGCAACAACACCATCGACTCTTCCCGATCCAGCATAGTTAACTGAAATTCTTCCGCTTCCTCCACAAATGAACGGCGCGTAGATTCCTTTAACGCAGCCGCCAACCGCGTAATCAGCGAAGCATTATCCTCTCTTAAGGTTTTCAGGATCCTGATCCATGTCTTGCAAACCTCCTGGTACTCAAGATAGGGCGGATCACGCTGCAGTTCGTACGAC
>NZ_DATCVJ010000394.1:0-14021 GCF_036566945.1 Chitinophaga sp.
TATAAGAATACTTCCGGATGAACAGATCCATAAAAAATTCAATAGCTTTATCCTTCCAAACATCAACTTATCGTGTACAGAGCTTTACTATTGCTACCTATTTTATTGTTAAGCTGCCAGCAGCCTGCTCAACAGGAAGCCGGCCAAACAAATACTCCTGCAAAACCGGCGAAAGAAAGTGCGCCTATTCCGTTTAAACTGATCAGTGGAAATGCCGGAAGTGACAGTGCGGTATTTGAAACCGAAGGGATTACTGCCGCAATTGTTAACTCATCGGCAGGGATGCAAACTATCCATATTACCCAAAATGGCAAGCGGTTAATCAACTATATGCGCGCACTGGATTCGGGCGTTACGGTGATACCGGTGCCGGAACTGATTATAACGGGTACGGATACTTCAGTGGGGTTTAACATCCCATCGCCTTCTGCCAGAAAATTCTTCTTCAAAATAAAAAATAACAAGGCCACCTATACGAAAATAGCGGATGCGCCTATGGCGGCAGACAGCATAAAAAAAGGCCCTGCTGACGCAGGACCCTTTTAAAGAAACAACCTATTTTATTTAAAATCAATCGGAATTGCCAGCTTTAAGCTGAAGTTCCGGCCCACATTGTATACGCCGGATCTGCCGGTAACTTCATTGATGGGCGCATATTTCAGCCTGCTCAGGTGACTTTGATAGGCCACATCTGTGAAGTTATTCACGGCAAAATGCAGGGAGAACAGTGTTTTATTTTTCTTATTTACGAAATCAGATCCCAGTCCGGCATTAAATAAAGTATAACTGCCCGTAGGGGTTTCTGTTTCATAAGCGGAGAATACATCGTTTTGTGCAAAGTTCACATCCATCTGCACACCTATGTAAGCATTCTGCAGCGGGCTTTTACCTACTTTCTTAAACTTCCCTTTTAATTCGGACAACCAACGGGTAGGCGGAATATTGGGCAGATATTTCGTAGAGTCAGTACCGTTACTGGTAGTAGCCCTTACGTAAGAAACGGTATTTTCAAAGTGCAGCCAGTCAATGGGATGCGGATGTATATCCAGCATCAGTTCTCCTCCGTAAAGGTTGGCATCTGTTTGCTGATATTTGAAAGCAGCATATCCTTCTTCGTTATCGACAGCCGGGATAGAGTCGGAACCCGCCTGGTTAAAGAGTTTACGGGAGAAGATGAAGTTATTAATATGATTATAGAAGACACTGGCTGTTAAGGAAACGTGCTGGGTATTGAAGTCGATACCTGCATCTACCTGTGTAGATACTTCCGGTTTCAGGTCCTGGTTACCATATTCATATTTGATAGTTCCCTCGTGTACGCCATTGGCAGAGAGTTCTGCAATATTGGGCGCCCGGAAACCTCTGGCAGCATTCAATTTCAACACTACGCGGTCGCTGGCTTCGTAACTAAGTCCTACGCTACCGGATATATTAGAGAAGTTGCGTTTAAATGCATCAAACTTCGCATCGCCGCTACCAGCGGGTTTACCGCTTGCATCCAGGAACAGGGCTTTGGAATTCATAGACCGGTTATCGAACCGCAGCCCACCGCTAAGGGTGAGTTTATTGAACGTTTTGCTGGTAACAGCGAAAGCGCCAAAATCGAACAGGTCGTATGCCGGGATGAGGAATTCTTCACCTTTGTTTTCATTGGTTTGTTGCATCCCATTCGCGCCCACAGTTGTTTGCCAGCCGTTCATTTCGGGCAGATAATATTTCAGGGCGTAGTTGAATGTTTGCAGATGAAGGTACAATCCCGGTGTGTTGGGATTTACCGCATCGCCAAATTCACGGCGCTGATTCAGCTGATAGCCCAATGTGAGCCCTAAACGCCCGCCGTTATGGAGATACAGATTATTATCCCATACTATTTTCTGGTGATTAATCTGTTGTTTAGGTACCGTCATGCTATATGACTTGTTGTCGCTGCTGGTAACCGGTGCTTCATCCGCCACTCCGTTATTGTTGACCGGCTTTATAAAGCCACCGGTGCTATCGCGGTCACCTTCTACGAGTCCGAGGTGCTGATTAAAGGAAGAAAAACTCAGGTGAGAATATCCCCATTGCTTATTGATACCGATAGTAGCGCCATAGTTGGTGTTATTGAAGCGGGAATTAAAAACGTAGTCGTCGTATTTGTTTTTATAATCGTGCGATTGTTTTTGTGTTACATAAGCTCCCCAGCTGATGCCGTTATTATTTCCGGCGATATCGGCATGGTAGGCCATCAATCCGCTGTTGGTCTGATAGTTAGCTTCTACATTTCCTTTTATTTTCCCCATTGGCAGCGGAGCAGGTGGCACAATATTTACCACACCAGCCAGTGCATCT
Source organism: Chitinophaga sp. (assembly GCF_036566945.1). Classification (GTDB taxonomy): domain Bacteria; phylum Bacteroidota; class Bacteroidia; order Chitinophagales; family Chitinophagaceae; genus Chitinophaga. Next base: position 2,332 of record NZ_DATCVJ010000394.1, read on the forward strand.
GAGCCATAGATGAGGGATGCAGGTCCTTTGAGCACTTCTATTCTGCTAACATTATAGTCATCGATCTCAATACCATGTTCATCGCCCCATTGCTGGCCTTCCTGGCGGATACCATCTCCTACTATCACTACGCGGTTGTAGCCGAGACCCCGGATAAAAGGTTTGGAAATAGCCGGACCGGTAGACAGTTGCGTAACGCCGGGTACCTTCGCAATGGCATCAATGATATTAGTGGAGATATTATCATCGAGGTAATCGCGGCGGATAACACTGATGGGGGTAGTTGTTTTCTTTACAGAAGTAGCCAGGTTGGCGCCGGTAATCACTACCTCATTTTTTTCTATCAGTGTTTCAGCGAGTATAAAATCTTTGTTGACAGCGCCGGATACAGCCACCTGTTCTGTATAAGCGGCATACCCGATATAGTGTACCTCTACCAGGTATTTTCCTTTAGGCAGATTTTTGATGGTGTAATTTCCCTGTGCATCGGCAGCAGCGCCTACGCGCAGATCCGGCAGGTATACGGTGGCGCCGGGTAAAGGTGTATGCGATAATTTATCTACTACCTTACCGGATAATGAGTTTGAGTATACCCCTTCTTCGGGGTTAACGCCAGCATAGGCGGCGGGCAATGCCAGTAAGATTACACTCCAGAGTCCGAGTATAAATACACGCAAATAATGCATATCTGAAAATATATAGAATCAGTAAAGATGGGACCATGGTCCATAAACAGTAGTCAACGTGCACATATGTTCACGTGGCGATAAAAAACTATGCAATGGCGGCTGGTGGCGCTCTGGGAGTGAGATTATAATAGGTAGTATGTGTGGTTTCCGGTATGGATAGCGGGTAAAATACCCAGATTACTTTTTGAACCGGGGCTATATACAAGGTAACGAATGGCTCATAGGGCTCTACGCCTATTTGCAGAAAGTCACAGTGCCGGTGGTGTTCAGAAATGGTAACGCCATCATGCTGATGCACCGCGTCCACAGTATCATGGTGACCGGAAAATTCGTGTATAAATTCCCGTGGGATGGTATTAATGGCAAATACACCCAGGAGAATAATAGCTAATATTTTATGCAGATAGCTTTTGTACACGGAGGCAAAGGTAGCAAAATTGATGAATTTGCAACACTGTTGCACCATTATTAATGAAATTATAAGGTCATTTTACTTTGAGCATAGGCCATACCTGTTGTATGGGGCCGTTTTGAAACCGGGCATAATAAATACCAGCGGGCAATTGATGGCCATCGAAGGTAATTTTATAGGTACCGGGTGTATGTACTTTATTTACGGGTACGCTGATGAGGCGACCGGTGGTATCAAAGATCTGGATCATGGTATTGCCGCTGCCGGTGATATAAGTGATGTATGTATAACCGGCAAAGGGATTTGGTGCATTAAAGATGAGCTTTTTGCCATCTGTACTCAAATCCGGCAAACTGGTGATGGTACCACAGGCTACGCCACTGACCAGGGGAAGGCGCTGGTAGTCTTTCCCCATAATTTTTTGCAGCTCTGTTTGATCCACACAAAACCATTGTTCCAGGATAGACGCGTAAATAGAGCGGAAATCGTATTGCATGGGGATATTATCTATCACCGAGGAGGTATCCGGCAGGGTGGGTGAGTTACCCAGCACGCCCTGGTTTACATAATCCCCGAAAATGATCATGGGCGCGGCTGCGCCATGGTCGGTGCCCATGCTATAGTTGGATTTGATACGGCGGCCGAATTCGGAGAAAGTCATGCCCACTACCCTGCGGGACGCGTGCAATCCTTTCAGATCGTCCATGAAAGCTTTAATAGCGTCGGATACACCACCGAGCAGGTTAGCATGGCCACCTTTGCTGGTGTCACCTCCTTCAGTTTGATTGGCGTGGGTATCGAAACCACCGGTGCTGACCATATAGAGCCGCGTTTTCAATCCGCCGGCTACCAGTCGTGCTACGATCTTCAGCTGTTCTGCCAGATTGTTATTGGCTGGATAAGCGCCCTGTGAAGTCACTTTTTTAGCGGCGGCAGTAATGGCTTTTTCGTAGCTGTTTGTTTGTTTGGCAATGAGACGGATATACGCGAGCTCCTTGCCTGCTTTGGTATTAGGAACGGGGTCTGTAACACCGTCTATCAAATTATAAAAATCATCCGCGCTGGTAATCGCAATACCCATACTTGCATTAGGTCCCTGAAAAGCCGGAGATACGATAGATCCTATCTGTATCGCCAGTGGGTCGGGTGCTTCTGCGTTGGGATATCCGTCGGGGAAGTGTTCGTATTGTGTATCGAGATAACGCCCCCCCCAGCCGGTAGTGAGTACTTCGTTGGAATCAGATCCGGTGAGCCATATATCGGTGGCGCGGAAATGTGAGTAGTTAGGAGAAGGGTATCCCACGCTTTGCACAATGCTGACTTTACCATCGTTGTAGAGTTGCTGGAGGCCTTTCATGGATGGGTGCAAACCAGATTTAACGTAATTATCCAATCGCAGTACTTTACTTTCCTGGATAGCGATATTCGTACGTGCAGCCTGGTATTTGCCATATACATCGAGTGGCACCACCATGTTGAGGCCATCGTTTCCACCTGTCATCTGAATCATTACCAGCACATGATCATTATCTGCAGAAGCGCTGCTTAGCGCATTCAGCATAGGCGAGGAAGCGAAGGCTTTAATAGAAAAGCCGTTGATTAAGGTAGGCAGGATAGCAGCTGGCGCTGTATATTTAAGGAAGTCTCTTCTTTTCATAAAAAGGTTTTTCAGCTATCAGGCTAATTGATATTCTGACAGGTCCATGATGTATTTATACAGTGCTCTGAGACGGCTTTCCACATTGTCTTTCACCGCAGCATCGCCGGGAGATGCTTTATAGGAATTCCAGGCATCTGTCCAGTAAAAATTACTGTTAGGACTTTGGCCGAAGAGGATAATACTATTTTTCAGAAATGCTTTAGTATCATCGGAAACGCCTACACGATATAATATATCCAGGGAATCGCTGACCAGTGCTACCGGATCTTCGGGATGTGGCAGCTGGCTGGCAAAGGCGATGGTATCGATATGGAGATTGCTGAAGCCGCCCGTACTCACGAGGGCATCACTGAGTTTATTGCGTTTAGGCAATGTATCTGTATTGATCCATAGTTCGTGGAAGGAAGGTTCCTGATAGTAGGCTTCCCATCCGGCCACGAGCGGAGGATCTCCAAAGTTCTGCAACATGGCGGCTGCGCTTCCGTGAATAGCTGCCCATGCAGCATAACGACTGGTATAATCGGAAGGGAAAGTGATGCCGTATTCGCGGCAGATGCCGATGCAAAAGTCTGCCGGGCTTTTGATGAGGCAGGCCATATTCAGCGGATCAAAAAAGTGTTCGCTGTTGAAGAGGGCGTTGAGTGTAATTTTTATGTCGTACCCACTGGAGCGGAATATTTCCGCGAGTGGTGCGATGACGTTTGTTTCTGTGGCCTGGTCTATCTCATAATAAACAAAGAAGCGGTACAATTTCCGGCAAATAAATTTCGCTACTTCTGGTTGTGCAAAAATAATATTGAGCAGGGCATCCACTTCACCGGCGCCATCGGGGCCTGTTTGCCCGGATATTACTTTATTGAGATAAAAAGCTGAAAACTGTTTATTGGTGATATCATGCTGGGTAGTATCGAAGAGGCTCACGATGTTTGTTCTATCGACCCGGAATCCGGTGAGTACGCGGGCAGTGGCTCGTACATCATCTTCCGTATAATGGGAATCAGGGCCTTTTCCTACGGTAAAAAGTTCGTGTAATTCTCTGGCGTAGTTTTCATCGGCGGCGCCTTTTGAATTAAGATATCCGTTGAGATACACGAGCATGGCAGGATCCAGCGTGATGGCTTTGGTAAGGTCTTTAAAATTCCCGAGTGCATGTTTGCGCAGGGTAAGGTTGTATTTGTAGATAAAGCGGCTATCGTTTACCATCCCTGTTTCTGTCACAAAATGATTATGCCAGAAGAGCACCATTTTTTCGTGTATGCTTGCGGGTTGGTTAATCATTTGTCCTGTCCACCAGGCTTTATAGGAGGCGATTCTTTTCCTTTCCAGCATTTCATCACCGAGTGGTGCGTTGACCCAGGTAGCGCCGGGAGTAACGCCGGTAGCATCCACGCCATAGTTATTCACGGGTGGTGCGGGATCTGCCTGTGCGGTGAGCAGGGTATCTATGGCCTGTTGCATGGTCATGCTTTTAAAGGCATTCACATTAGCGGGAGTAACGCCGAATAGGGTACGTTTCAGCAGGTGTATCTGTTGTAATGATTCCCAGTCACCGGTATAGGGTGCCATCCCGGTGTCGGTACGTGCCGAAGCGGCAGCATTGCTTGTATTGCTGCGATCAGGCGATAAGGTCAGGAATTGTCTGCGATCCATAAAGTGATATGGTTGATGGCTTAGGGGGCCGATTATAGGGCCAAATTAACAAAAACTTTAATCTAATTAAAGGGAAAGTGATATTATATTATAAAGAAGTTCAAACATGATCTTTCCCCGATCATAAAGTCATTTCGATTATCATGCTGAAACAATCTTTATCATTTTAATAATCAATTAGTTACAAATATTTTATTTGTTAACGCATCATAAATTGTATAACTTTGGAAAATGTCTGTCGATATATAGACATGCCAAAAGGGGACTGTCGCCTCCTGGAAAGAATAGACAGCCCCTTTGGCTTTTTTGTAACTAAACAAAAAAAGATAAATGAAGATTGATGAAAAAACGGCGATTCGCCAGTTTGTATTCCGATCTGCTTACTTTGCAAACTTCCTCACTCATAAGCCGCCCGATTTTTTTGACAGTCGTTAGTACTTGAAATAGTTACTAACATTTTTCTGTTTTTACCGTAATCACGGTAACGGGCATCCTATGCTCAAAATAACATTTTCCTTATCAAAAAATTGTCGCTCATATCAATTTAATTATATTAATATCAACGCATTACATATTACAATACAAATATAGTCAATTATTGTTACAGCGACACAGATTTGTAACATTTTTAATCTTAATAACCAATGCATCACTATAATAAGCGTTTCATCAAATTGATACGAAAAGAACTAAAACTTACACAACAGGAAATGAGTAATCTGCTGGGCATATCACGCGGCAGCTTTGCCACTTATGAAAGGGGCAGGTCGAAGGGCAATCATTTTTTTCATGAGAGAATGGGAGCGTTGTTTGGGATTGATCTTCGTCAGCCTGCACACCTGCACAAAATTGTGTTTACTGATCCCGGCAAGATACCGGCGGCTTCTTTCGCTTACCTGGCGCAGCTGGAGGTATATGATACATCGGAACAGGCGACATAAAAAAAAGGAGCCCGTGGCTCCTTTTTCCGTTATAGATGAGTTGACCGCATTAACTAATATTTTCTATGATACCCGCAATCCCTTGTCCACCGCCTACGCATGCGGTTACGATACCATATTTTTTATTGAGCCGCTTTAAATCACCGAGCAACTGCACGGTTAATTTTGCACCGGTACATCCCAGCGGGTGCCCGAGGGCAATGGCGCCACCATTGATATTCACAATATCAGGATTGATACCCAGCTCGCGGATCACGGCAATAGACTGAGATGCAAACGCCTCATTCAATTCCACCAAATCAATGTCAGATAAGGTTTTGCCGGTACGCTGCAATACTTTCGGAATCGCTGCAACCGGACCTACTCCCATTATACGAGGATGCACGCCTGCCGACACGCAACCTACCAAACGACCGATAGGCTTCAATCCCAGCTCATTAACCATACGCTCGCTCATCACCACTACGAAAGCGGCACCGTCGGATGTTTGAGAAGAGTTACCTGCTGTAACAGAGCCACCGGCAGCAAAAACGGGTTTCAATTTACCCAATGCTTCCATCGAAGTATCTGCACGAGGGCCTTCATCAGTGTCTACGGTATAAGAACGTTTTTGTTTCTTACCATTACCATCTACATATACTTCTTCTACATTAATAGGCAGAATGCCTGGCTTGAAATAGCCATTCTGTATGGCATTTAATGCCTTCTGATGCGATTTAAATGAGAACTCATCCTGGTCCTGGCGGCTTACTTTGAATTCATTAGCCACTGCTTCAGCGGTGAGTCCCATGCCAATATAATAATCGGGATTGGTACTGGCCACGGTATAATTAGGAACGGTTTTCCATCCTGCCACCGGTACGAGGCTCATACTCTCTGTACCACCTGCAATGATACAATCTGCCATCCCTGTCTGGATTTTAGCCGTTGCAATGGCAATGGTTTCCAATCCGGAAGCGCAATAACGATTCACCGTCATGCCCGGTACATCAATACCCAATGCCCTCACAGAAATCATACGACCAATCTGTAAACCCTGTTCTGCTTCGGGTACCGCATTCCCTACAATCAGATCGTCTACCCGCTTAGGATCCAGTTGTGGCAAGGATTGCAACAACCCGGTGATGACATCTACAGCCAGGTCATCTGGTCTGTAAAAGCGAAATCCCCCTCTTTTAGACTTACCCACCGCGGTGCGGAATCCGGCTACTATATACGCTTCTTGCATGAAAAAAAATTTTATAATGAGCTAACGGTTAGATTATCAACATAATGGGTATTTATCCACATTTCGTCCTTGTTACCAAATTTAATTAAATAAAGTACACAAATATTCAGAAGATCCGTTAAATTTGCGCTCACGTTTTTTAACAATGAACGTTGGAATGACTCCCTAGCTCAGTTGGTTAGAGCTACTGACTCTTAATCAGTAGGTCCTGGGTTCGAGCCCCAGGGGGGTCACACAGATAGTAAAGGGTTTCAGCACCAATCTGCTGAAACCCTTTTTTCATTTGAGACACAAAACGAGACCCATAAATCGAATTCATATTGAAAAAGTGATACGCTTTTCAAGTTTTGGCTATTGTCTCCTTAGCTTTTTAAGAAATGAATCCCAAGAATCAAGTTTGATTGGAAGACCAAAATAATTCTCGAAATCATGTCTAATTTTGCTTTCACTTAAATCATCGACCGTTCTACCGCCGATAATAACATTGTGAATGTTTATATCCTTGTTTCCATCGACTTCAGTTGCAGCTTCAGGTCCCGGAAAAGAATTGTAGATGGATTTGCCGGCAATTACTTTTTTTCTGATTTCATGGGTATATTGTCTAAACGATTCCATATTACGATGAATATATCCTAATCTATTTCTTATTTGGCTTGCAGCAGTATCGATTTTCGCATTAAATTTTTGATATCCGGACTGATTAATAATATTAAAATCGGCTCCCTTTATTTCTATTAATATAACATCCATTCGTGACCTGCCAGTAAAAATTGCAAAGTCAATACACCCCCCATCTAAAGGAAATTCAGAAAAGCAGATGTAATTATCTGCAGGAGAAGCATATGCTTCGGCAAATATTGAGAGGTCTTGTTTTAGTAACAGTTGAATTTCCCGTTCGTTACATCCTGCATGAATCAATTTTTGTATTTCAGTTTTAGGCAACATATATTTTTCGATTGTCAACTGACGCAGTAAACGAGTGGAATCTACCTGGTGTGGGAAATCCAAATGTGGATTTATCTGTACTCTCAATTTTTCAATTTCATGCAGTAAGACTTCATTATTGTAAGTATAATTTTTTATTTCGTCTTCACTGCATGAAATTATTCCTAATGCTTCTGTAAGACTTATACTTTTCCATTCAGGGTTTTGTTTCTGGATAGTCACGATATCAAAACTATCGCTATGATATCCCGCCGGTTCATAGTGTTCAATAATAATAGAACTTTTCGGAATAATTAACCTGCTATTCAACTGGCCAACAATTACCTCAATATAATTGGTCACAGATCCGCAGGGATTCAGATCTCCTAAATCAGTTAAAAGGGCAACCACTTGTTGGTGATTATTGACAAAAATGCGTACCCTACATAAGCCATCTTTATGATAATTACCTTGAAATCTAAAAATAATATCACTTATTTTCATAATAAAACTGCAAACTATTTTTTATAATTGAGTACCCGAATTAATGTACAAAAGATCTATTTACTGCTGATGCCAAGACGGGTACATTAGGGTTAACCGACGAATTAATGTACAAAAGATCTATTTACTGAACTGAAGTCTGCTTTATGATTCCAGAGTGGCTCAACTTCTCTTTATATAACTGACCAGTTTTATTCATCTGCAGATATTGGAAGTACCCAAGCCTCAACAATAGCCCTTTCGAGCCTTTCTACGGAATCAGATGTTCTCAACATTGAAAATATTCTATTGATCTTGTGCTGTACTATAGACCGGTTCTCGTTTATAAATTCTATTGGAATACCTTTTAGTATTACCCATAACAGATAAAACCCCATGGATACTCTTACGGTACCTGTCAGAAGAATGGAATCCAATCGTCTGTTACTTATGAACTCCTTTGTTTTACCTGTGGGGCTCGAAATGAGTAATTTAACTTTCTCTATAAAATCCATTTCAAAGTCATTAAGTGCCAAGAGGAATTCTGCCTTAAATGTGGGATTCTCTAATATTTGAGTAATGCATGATTTATTCTTAAGTGTGAGAATGATTGTAGTTGGGTGTTTCCTTATTTCAAAAATCTCTTTGATGTCCTCTATGTCTGGTGCACCCTTTGTTATATAGTGTAAATAGCCTAAACAGGTAACAAGTTCTTCATTCAGCATTCTTTTGTCTTCTATTCTTAAGTACAACCAGCTGTTTCTTTCGCAAATATTCTTTATAGAATTGGTAATTTCGCTATCAATATAAGCATTCCAGAATTCAAAAGTATGTTCCTTTATAGGAAATGGCTTATTATTAAGTCGCTTAAATAATTCTTCAGGCTTAAAATCTTTATTGTTTTCCTCCTTGATCTCTATAACCTCCAGGTCATAATTTTTTATGCATAATTGTTCATCCTCGGAAAGCTGATTGAATTTCTTTGCGTGCAGCTGTGGCGATAATCCTGAACGCAAATCGAGAGAAAATTTATCCTTATTGGAAGTTGTCATGACGCCGTTCCCATTTGCATATTGTTCTCCTAAAAATCCAATTATTGTAAACAATCGCTGTTGGCCGTCAACAACTTCAGTAATTCCGCTATTTCTTCGGTAAGTATATAATGGATGGATTTTAATCCCTAACAACATGCTTTCTATTAATAAAGAAGATTTTTTTATCTTCATTACTTCGGTACGCTGATAGGGGGGGTTAAGAATAAATTTTCCCTTTTTCATTTCGCGAAGGATATCGTTAACTGAACAGGTTGTCGGTTCCGTTTTGGTAAAGTATTCGTTTTCATATCCTGTAGAGAAACGTTCTTCCATATATTTATGCATCTTCTTCTTATGTGTAGAAAGGAATGTTTCATCACTTTTCAGGTAGTTTACAAACGAGATATTCAACTGAGAAGTGAAGAACGAAGAAACTTGGCCATACCTTTTCAATATTTGTTGCACATGATTGTTTCTTTCAATACGATAGTTTTGTAGCTGCTTTGCAAAATGTTTGACCATTCTTTCTTTGAAAGTTGCATTATTGATTGCATTTAATTCAACTTTTTCCTTTTCGCATATAGACAGCGCCCAATATAAGCATTCGTAAATTACACCATTTGAAGAAATACCCTCTTTATACAATAGGGCCTTAATCTCCATAAGAAAATGACATTTTTCCTTAAATTTTTCAAAGATGAGTCGAATATGTTCCCGTTTTCCCTTTGTAATGGTGCTGTAGGAAAGATAATCATAATAGATGTTTACTATATCTTCCTGTTCATTAATGAATCTGTTGATGGGAATATTATGGAGAACCAGCATTTGCCGAATATGCTGCATCATTGTTTCCAGATTTTTGCTTCGGTGTTCAAATAAGCCCATTACTTGATTATATAGGCTCTCATCTCTTTGAAATTGGTTTTTAAAATAAAGATTGATTTCATCCTGAAGATATTGCGCTTTGAATACTTCTTCTTTTTTCAGAGGAGATATGCCCAGGTTGTATCTTTTGAAAATCTCACGTTTAATTAACTCCTCTCCGAGTGAATTAATATTTGCATCACCGGAATCCGTTATGGTGATTAATCTGAGTTTGGTATCCAATATCCGTTCTCTCATTTTTTCATCTAGTTGTGAGAATTTTTTTCCTGCCAAATTCCACAACCGATCAAGTCCGCGAGATTTCAAAGAGAAGCCGTCCTTAATGAACCTTTCGATCGTCTCACATCTTTGCCTGCCATCTATTACCTCCCAAATTTTCCCCTTTATATAAATTACAATAGGTGGTATTTCGCCATGCAGTAAAATGGTTTCAATAAAGTAGGTAGCTTTTACTTTGGTCCATACATATTTACGTTGATAGGACGGGGCATAGTTTAAAAAATGTGTCTGTTCATTATTTAGCTGAAGTATAGAGCTTATAGATCTTAACTTGTGTCGTATAACCATTTTTTTAAACAGCTCACGTATTTCACTTTTTAATGCAGTTGTCTTCATGTTTTAATGTTTATTTTCAGAAATGAATTAATTGCTATTATAGCAGGTATATGCCTGATTGACTCTTATCAAGAGATACCGTAATGATAGTTATATTCTCAGCGGCAACTTCTTCTCTTCCGGGATCTGTTCAGCCTTTCGAGCTTCCATACAGCCTCCTGATATTTTTTAAATACCTTAAACGGCGTCATTTTTAGTTCAAGAGCTATTTGGGCTAAGCAATACCTTTTTTCATAATGAAGTTTGAATATCAGGGCTTGCACAGGAGTGATATATACTTCGTAATTAGCTACTGGTATTATCGGCTTTTGATGATAGGCAATTGCTATCGTTTTTAGCCTCTTAGTTATTGCTATTAATTCTTTAATGATTTCACTCTCCTCCCTTTTTACAGCTTGAGAAGTCTTGCCCAGATGTTTGCCAATCTGTTTATGACTGAAACCTCTTTTGAGTAAATCCATAATTATTTTTTTTGTAGGAAACAGATAAGGAAGTGCTTTTTCGATCAGCTCCCGATTTTCTTCGTCGATCCGCGCTTTTTCACGTTCCTCCGATTCCTTTTGGGGATCGCTAATGGCAAGGGAAATCCCCTTGTCATCATAGGATTCCAGTGATGTAGTGATTGTTTTTTTTCTAAGATATTCCGAACACCTCCATCGTACCTGATTATAAAGAAACCCCTTAAGTTGCTCCAAACTTTGTATATCATGTCGGTGGTCCCAGATCCATAGAAATGCATCCTGAATAATAGTGTCAGTTTCAAAATTATTTTGTATTCTTTTGTGGGCAAAATAATGTAAAGACTTACTTAGCTTTTCCTCAAAGTAAGTTAAGCCTCTTGGCGAGCCTTGTTGGAATAACAGAAAGTATTGATGGGAGCTGTCTTCTGATGTTGATAATGGAGAATCTATGTCGGACATTTTCTCTATTGGAATTACGTAAAAAAATACAAATGATTCGGCTTCACCGAATATAATGAGGTAGGTAATGCCACTTTCTCATTAATAATAAATTGGAGAGCAATACACCCTGGGATTTCTATAGTTGAAAGCCAGGGTATTTAGCATGCTCGTGGCCGGGGTAATTAGTCTTTGACGAAATATTTTGGCATAAAAATAATGCAGGTGTGAGCGGCAGCTTTTTTCAATCATAAGTTTGGTGTATGTTTT